>NZ_BAEX01000111.1 GCF_000246945.1 Myroides injenensis M09-0166 | reverse complement strand
AGTAAGTAATAAAAAAGAGTAAATAATTAAGACACCTCATCAAACTACATTATCAAAACCAGTATCAGCATTAAAAAACAATCCTGATAAGGATATTTCAGCATTAGTAAATGGATTATTTATGTAAAAAATAGATTTCTATAGCGAATAGATTCCCTATATATCAATAGCTTATGAGAGTTTAAATAGATATTTTAATTATCTGAGCAGAATAAAAAAAACACCTCACTTTTTTTAGACCTAAAAACCGTATCTAACTACATTACAACACATTAGTCTAAAAATAATTTATTTGGTTAAAATTACAACACCTGTCAAAGCCTCTATTCATAAGCATTAGAGCTAAATCCTTCAACACTTCTTCAACACTTCCCCATGATTGCTCCATATAGAGGGCTATTTGTTGAAGGAATCTTGAAGAACTGTTGGCGCATTGTTGAAAAAATCATATCCTCTATAGTGATAATGACACAGGAGGAATCAATAATTCCAAGAATCATTTTAGGCACTTCTATTCAAAAAGACTTTTGTACAAAAAAAACAATTAGATCAATAGCTATTTTCAGATAATCGTAAAACGTTCATATCTTAGCAATTAGAACTTATAAACAAAACTACTCGACAAACTTAGTTTTAAGTCCTAGAATACTTACCTTATACTGAAAATGTACAGTAGGTAATATTACCCACCTTACTTTTATAATTACAAACACCATCACTATGAGTTTATCAAATGATAGTAGCCAATTTCCTAAAGAAGATAAGAATAAAGGCAACATTAAAGTAACAAGTACTGAAATTGCAATCTATAACACGCCTTCTAACTATACAGAGAGACCTATACGAATTGATGAAATAGAATATATTTATTTAATCACCAGTAATTATAGTGAACCGATATTATATATTTATCAAGGACAACCTTTTTATTTATCATTAGCTTGTATAGGCTCAGAAGAACTTATACATACACTAGCCAAAGTATTTCACTTTAATATTTATCAAGCACTAAGTAATATTAACAATCCAACAAATAATCTTTTTTGTCTATACAAAACAACATTTAAAAAAAGCTACACTATTGTTAACGATTGCGAAAAAGATTATTTTAAAGGCTTTGAGATATTAGCACCTACTCCAATATTCATCCCATGGTCAATAACTAAAAGCGAATTACTAAAATGCCATCATACAAAAATTGATAATCAGTATTTAAGTATTACCTATCCAGTACGTATTGGCAATTTAATTATCAATAATTTAGGTACTTATATTGACAATACTAGACCAGATGTTGCATTAAGAACTTATTATGCTAAATGCTATAAGGAAGATGGGTCAGATAAAAGCTTTTACGAATTAAAAAACGCAATTGACAAAACCGTACCAGACACCCTTACCGCAAGCTATACAAATAATTATATAGTTTCATCTTTTAAAGTCGATAAAGATCAAGTAACAATAGGTTTGAATTATTCCTATGATTGTCCAGATTTTCGATTTATTACCGAAAACTACACTTTACTTACTATTGAAACAAATTATCACTACCCTGAGTTATTACAAGATAAAGTTTACGAAAATGTTGTAGAATTATCACATACACTAATTCTACTCCATAATTTAAAGACTCCTTCTAATTATCACAGTAATGATAAAATCAGATACACGCCTAAACCAATAAAATCATATAGTAATGACAAAACAATTATATGGATTGACGACTTAAACAATGTTACAGGATTTGCAGATAATACAAATGCAATATGGTTTGCTAATAAAGAAATTGATTATTTCATAGTTTGGAATATATTACCAGCAAAGGGTCGTGGTTCTAGTGGACTCTCCATTCATCTAAAAGATGGTAGTTCTACAACTGTTTTAGAAGGAGCACATGATACCATTAAAAATCAGTTAGGTGAATTACAACAGTTCTTAAAAAATGAAGTAAAGTTCTTTGAAGATTATGACTATTAATCTTTACTTCACCTAAATATTATTATAGTAATAAAAATGTAAATAATTAAAAACAAGCAAAATACTGTCATTTCAAAAATAGAATCTATAGCTATATAATAAAATACATCATAACAAACTAATAAGATCAACAGTCATTCAACTTACAAAACATTTAAGATTTTAGAATAATTAAACTCAATACCATTTATAGTACTTATATTTGCATGTCATTAAATGAGTAGATTAATATGTTATTCATGTAAGTTTTTAAGTAAGTAATGCTCATAGACTTTGGAATATATTAATTACTAGATTTAATCTAACGTCATGTTTTAAAATAAGAATATTATATAGGTATGGAAGGTCAATTAACAAATAGAGAACAACGCATTCAAAAGAAAATTAAAGACTCAGAGACACACGTATTCAAAGCGGTATTTCCTGGGCAGACAAATCACCATAACACTATGTTTGGTGGGGCTGTAATGTATATTATGGACGAAATTGCTTTTATGACTGCTACTCGTTTCTGTCGTAAACCAATTGTTACAGTATCTAGTGATAAGGTTGACTTTAACCATCCCATTCCTGCAGGTACATTAGTTGAGTTAATCGGTACTGTTGTACGCGTAGGTAGAACGAGTTTAGATGTACGTGTAGATGTTTTTGTAGAGAGTATGTATAGAGAAGGAAGAGAAAAAGCAATTACTGGAACATTTACATTAGTCGCTATTAATGAAAGTAAAAGACCCGTTCCTGTACTTGACGAAGTAGACGAATAGTAATAAAAAATATTAAAAAGTAAAGCCCTAAGAATATTCTTAGGGCTTTACTTTTTCAAACCATATTGTATTATTAAACTTTAGGTTCTAATTTTTCTCTTTCTTTATAAATACGCTTACCAGACATACTAGCTCCCGCATCTCTACCAAGTCTTAAAAAGATTGCACTAGACAATATAGTCAATATACCCATTACTAAAAATGTATATCTAAACACTCCTATAGGGTCTGCAACTCCTATTTCATTGTTTTTAAATATCAATAAAAACATAGCGGAAACAGAAATACCTAAACTAATTGCCAATTGTTGAGTTACTGATAATAAACTATTCCCTTCGCTAGAAGTCTCATTATCTAAATCCGCAAGTGAAATAGTGTTCATCGAAGTAAACTGAACAGCATTAAATGCCCCATTAAATAGCATCAATATAATAATCACCCAAAAAGGTGTATTTGCATTAATAAAAAAGAAACAAGAGATTAACAGTCCTAATAAAATTGTATTAGATACTAAAGTAGCTCTATATCCGTATTTCTTAACAATAGGCACTACAAAATTACGTGAGATTAAATTGGCAAATGCTTGTGGAATCATCATCAAACCCGCATAGAAAGCAGAATATCCATACCCTACCTGCAATAATAAAGGTACCATCAATGGCATTCCCCCAATTCCCAAACGAGTAAGAAGATTACCTATCAGACCTATTCTTAATGTGGTAATTTTAAATAATTTTAATTGTATAATAGCATTATCATGTCGTCTAGCATATTTAATATACCCTATCACAAATAGTATAGCTAATATCAATATCGCAATTAAATGATAAGCTGTCAAATTTGGGGAGTTCCATCTTTCAATTACTAAAGTAATCGCTGTTAATGCTCCACTTAATAATATCCACCCCCACAAGTCAAACTTACCTACTTTATTTGTAAAATTAGGAACTATAGACTTAGCTAATATAATAGCTATAATACCTACTGGTAAATTAATTAAAAAAATCCAGTGCCAAGAGAACTTCTCTACCAAAAAACCTCCTGCTGTAGGCCCTAACATTGGCCCTATCAAGGCAGGTATGGTAATGAAATTAATAACTTTTAATAGTTGGTTTTTAGGATAGGCATATAACAAAGTTAACCTTGCAACTGGTACCATCATAGAACCTCCTATAGCCTGAAAGATACGAGATAAAATAAGCTCGTCTAACGTTCTCGACAGAGAACAGAATAATGATCCAATGGTAAAAATGGCAACTGCCGCTATAAAAATATTCTTTGTTCCATATCTATCTGCTAACCACCCACTCAATGGAATAAGTAATGCTACTGTGAGCGTATAAGACACTATTACACTTTGCATTTCTAATGGTGATTCTCCTAAACTTCTTGCGATGGAAGGTAATCCGGTATTAAGTATTGTCCCGTCAAGTGCTTGCATAAATATAGCTAATGCTCCTAACCATGGTAAATACTTTTGGATTCTTGGATCTTGAATAACCCCTGCTTTCATATTTTCTTTTCCTTTTCTTTTTTAAATAGTAACTTTTTAAACTTAGATAATAGGGAAAATTCTTTTTAAAGCCAACGATATCAATTCACTCTTAAATAACAATAAAAACCAATTGAATATACAATAAAACAATACACTCTTTTTACAGTTTTTACACTAAATTATAACAATATTGACATGAAGTTCGATAACAAGATTTACAATTCTTTCCCCTTATATATCAAGTGTTATGCAAAGATAAGTCATTCTTTTGAAGTAAGTTTTTATTGCAATTTCTAACTTCATCATTTTAGGTCGAAAAAAAAATAGTATTAATCAATTTTGAGTTTATAATTTTCTAGATTAGTAAATTCTATGTTACTTTTCGATTATTACGATAATTCTACTGTTCTATCCAATTATTTATCATTTTTTCACCTTCCTTGGTCATATAAGACTCAGGATGGAACTGAATACCCTTAATATTATACATTTTATGCGATATTGCCATTACGATATCATCAGTACTTACGGCAGTAATTTCAATATCAATGGGTAGACTATCCTTAGCGATTGCCCAAGAGTGATAAAGTCCTACAATAGTAGTTGGACTAATGTCTTTAAACAAAACATCCTCCTTGTCGAGGATATTGATTGTTTTTTGTTGTCCATGAAATACAGTTGATAAATTAATCAATTTACCACCAAAATATTCTCCTATGGTTTGATGTCCTAAACACACACCTAAAATAGGCTTACAAGATTTATAAGTATCTAGAATATTAAATAGAATAGGATAACTACTAGGTACGTCAGGTCCTGGCGAAAGTACTATTTGATCATATTTTTCTAATTGCATAACATCTACCTTATCACTCTGAATAACTGTAATATCACATAATGGATGTTCATCAAAAATTTGATATAAATTATAGGTGAAGGAATCATGATTATCAATTATAACAATTTGTTTCTTTTTGCTCATAAACAATTTTGTACTTTTAGCACCTAATTTTAAGGATTAAAATGAAGCTCAAAGATACGATTATCGAGAAAATGAATAAACTGGGAAGTAAAAGAATTCCCTTTCTTTTTATTATTGATTTTTCAGAAAACGAAGCATATATTGAATCCTTAGAGAATGTCAATGATAAAGAAATATTATACAACTTTAATGGAGTCACTAATATTACTATTGAAACACCTGTATTTACACCTATTCATTTAAAAAGCTTTCCTATTTCTTTTGAAAATTATCAAAAACAATTTGATAAAGTACATCACCAGATTACTATAGGAAATACCTATCTAATAAATCTTACTATTCAAACACCCATTGAGATAAACGGAAATTTAACTGATGTATTCCTGCAATCAAAGGCAAAATATAAATTAAAGTTTCGAGATGAGTTTGTTTGTTTTTCACCAGAGATATTCATCAAAGTAAAAGACAATAAAATCTATTCTTATCCTATGAAGGGTACGATAGATGCTAATCTGCCCAATGCAGAGATGCTAATTCTTAATGACGAAAAAGAAACAGCAGAACACTACACGATTGTTGATTTAATTCGCAATGATTTAAACATTGTAGCTAAGAAAGTAAAAGTCAATAAATTCAAATATTTGGATAGGATTGAAACTTCAAAAGGTCCAATTCTACAAATGAGTTCAGAAATAAGTGGTGAATTACCCAGTACTTGGCACAATGAAATTGGTAGTATCTTTAATAAATTATTACCCGCAGGCTCTATCACTGGCTCACCAAAAGAAAGTACCGTTAATATTATAAAGAATACCGAAACCTATAATAGAAAATTCTATACAGGTGTTTGTGGAATCTATGACGGCAAAAGCATTGACAGTGCTGTAATGATACGATTTATAGAAAAAACAACAGAGGGCTTTGTGTACAAAAGTGGTGGCGGTATCACATTTTCTAGTGATGTCAATAAAGAATATGACGAAATTATTCAAAAAATATATATCCCTCAATAAATTAAAAAAACCTATCACAGCATTATTATCTGTAATAGGTTTTCTATTTAATATAACTTTTCTATTTATCTTATTCTAATGAGAAGCTAATAGATACATTAGAAACTACTTCTATCTCTCCTACTGCTAATGTTTCATCCATTGCGTCAGCCCCCATACCAGCACTTTTCATCATATACATAGGTCTGACAACTGGTGGTGCATAAGAGCCTCCATCACTCACAAGGATAGCTTTTCCTACTTTTTGACCTAATGCATTAGCATAATCAGTTGCTTTCTGTTTAGCTTCTTGTACCGCTAATGTTCTAGCCTCATTTTCGTAAGAAGCAGCTTTAGAAGATTCAAACTGTACACCATCTATCCTATTTACACCAGCGTCCATCACTCCTAACATCAATTGCTCATATTTATCGATGTCTCTCAATGTAATTTTAATTGTTTGACTCGTAACGTAGTAATCTTTTCTTATTTTAGAATCACTTGACTTATAAAGATTGACACGTTGCGTTTGTATATCTTTATCATCAATTTTTAAGCTTTTAATGTATTTTAAAACTTTAGCAATTGCCTTATTATTTTCTTCTTTTGCTGAGACTGGACTATCTCCTTTATTTTCTACTCCAATGTGGATAATAACTCTATCTGGAGTTACATTTACTTTACCCACACCACTTACTTGAATTTGTGGTGTTACATCATAAGTTGATGAACCCGTTTGAGCCATCGAAACTGTCGAAGCTAAAATCATTGTTGCGAATAATACTGAAATTCTTTTCATACCTTTTTCATTTTGTTAGTATAACAAATATATCTAAAGTCTATGCAAACATGGATTTCTATTCACAATAATTAACACTTTTATGTTGACTACAACTTCCCTTTTTTATACAAAACAAACAGTATTAATATAGGTATCAACATAATAGCTATTAACCAGCTATGGCTAGATATTAATATCGGAAACTTTAATAAAATCAAAACTAATCCTCCTATTGCTCCACCAATATGTGCTGAGTGACCAATTCCGTCACTCTGCTTACGCATTCCATAAACAGAATATAGTAGATATAATATTGCAAAAACATAACTAGGCATTGGGATAATAAAGAAAACGCCTAACATCATATCTGGATTCATCATTATAGAGGCATACAAGATTCCCATTATTGCACCAGAAGCCCCTACTGCTCTGTAATTTGGTACATTTTGATAGAATTGATAGGTAATCATATTTCCTACTATCATACTAACAAAATAAATAAGTAGAAAATAAATAGGTCCAACTGCATAAAGCACTAAATCTCCAAAGAAATAAAGTGTCAACATATTGAACATAAAATGCATCCAATCTACATGCAGAAAACCTGAAGATACAATTCTATAGATTTCTCCTGATTTAATGCGACTAACATCAAAACAATATTTATAAAAAAAATTAAAGTCTTTAAGGCCTTGATAAGTAAAAAGACCAGTAACTATCATTATAATTAGTACAACTGGTGAAACGTCCATCATAAATTTTTTTGCTAAAAATAAGCATTGTTTATAATACTACATTAATAATTGTTGAAAATAGACGAATCAAGTATATTTGCAGAAATTGACAACGAATGAAATTCATTATATATATAATCGCTTACCCTTTATTATGGCTTATCTCAAAACTTCCTTTTTGGTTGTTTTATTTTGTATCAGACTGTTTTTATGTTCTGTTATACAAAATTATAGGGTATAGAAAGAAAACGGTGAGAGAAAATATTAAGCTCACCTTACCTGATTTAACAGATGAAGAAGTAAGAATAGTAGAGCGTAAATTCTTTAGACACTTATGTGATATCTTTTTAGAGATGATAAAAACAATAACAATCTCAGAAAAAGAATTAAAAAAACGTTTTAAATTCACTAACCTTGATGTTGTATTAGAAGCCGAAAAACAAGGCAAAAGCGTACTGCTTTTTTGTGCGCATTACGCTAATTGGGAGTGGCTAATTATCCTAGACAAATACATTAATTTTCAAGGTTATGCTGTATATAAAAGAATAAACAATCGTTATTTTGATAATCTTTTTAAACGTATTCGCTCTAGATTTAATACTGTACTTATAGAAATGAAGGAAACAATTCGTACAATTCGTACAAATGAAGTGAATAAGAATCATGGTTTCTATGCTTTTGTAAGTGATCAATCTCCAATGATTAGTAAATCTAATTGCTGGCAAGATTTTATGGGTATTGAAGTTCCTATATTTACAGGTGGTGAAGCATTGTGTAAAAAATTCAACATGATCCCAATGTATCTAAAAGTCGAATATATAAAAAGAGGACATTATCAAGCTACTTTTATCCCACTTCTACAGGAGGGAGAAGAATCTAAAGATGTATCTAATTACGACTTAATGCACCGTTTCTTAAAGCAAGTAGAGATATCAATAAAAGAAGCACCTGCATATTATTTCTGGACACATAAAAGATGGAAACACAGAGGTAAAAAACCAGCAAACATTAAATAAATTATTAGACAAAAGCACCATTAAGTGGTGCTTTTTTTATGAAGTAATCAATAAAAATAGTGATTCTAATATGTTAAAATAGCTCTATATTTACACATTTATAAAACTAAATAGAATACTATATAATCAAAACAAGATAAAGTATTTCGATTTTTTAGTATTAATGAGTAAAATATGACAACAGTAATTAAAATAGGTAAAATACTTGGGTATATAGTAGGCGGTTTTATACTTCTAATAGTGTTATATTTTATATTTGCAAGAGTACTTTCTAGTATAACACTAAATAAAAAACAAGCTGATAATGATGATGTCACAATGTATATCAGCACTAATGGAATGCACACTGATTACGTATTCCCTATTAAAAGTGAATATATTGACTGGAGCAAAAAATTTCCTTTTGAAAACACAAAAAGTAGAAGCACCAATCAAAAATATGTTGCTATAGGATGGGGTGACAAAGGCTTCTTTTTAAACGTTGACACATGGGACAATGTAAAACCTTCTATTGCAGTAAATGCAGCTTTAGGATTGGGAACAACAGCATTACATGTTACCTATTTAAAAGATGTTTCAGAAGATAAAGATTGCAAAAAGATTACAATCTCTGCAGAACAATACAAAAGTCTAATTCAATACGTAGAACAAAGCCTAAAAAACAATGTAGAGAACCAGCCTATCCTTATAGTTACTGATAAAGTATATGGAAATAATGATTCTTTTTACGAGGCAAAAGGCAGTTATAGTTTCTTGTATACTTGTAATACTTGGGCAAATACAGGTCTTAAAAAAGCTAAAATGAGATGTTGCTTATGGACACCTTTCCAGGAAGGAATATTCAGAAAGTATTAATGATAGAAATAATCATTTATATTGTTGATATAAGTTCTAGTTGAATAATCATTTTTAATAATAAAGTGAACTACTATGTGACTTTATAAAAAA
>NZ_BAEX01000112.1 GCF_000246945.1 Myroides injenensis M09-0166 | reverse complement strand
AGGATCTCCCTCTCAGGACCCCTAATCATCGTTGCCTTGGTATGCCGTTACCACACCAACTAGCTAATGATACGCATGCCCATCTTATACCGATAAATCTTTATTAATCATGTGATGCCACACAATTAAACCATGGTGCATTAATCCGAATTTCTCCGGGCTATTCACCTGTATAAGGTAGGTTGCATACGCGTTACTCACCCGTGCGCCGGTCTCTAGATAGCAAGCTATCTATACCCCTCGACTTGCATGTGTTAGGCCTGCCGCTAGCGTTCATCCTGAGCCAGGATCAAACTCTTCATCGTATTTTGTTTGTATCTTGGACTCAAGGTTATATTCGAAATCTTGCGATTTCCTTACTCTCTTATTTGTATGCTGTCAATCCAATATGTCTATGAACGTATTCTTCTTGTTTTCCTTACTTGTGTTTCAAAGCGAGTGCAAAAGTAATAAAACTTTTTGAACCGACAAAACTTTTTTTTGAAATATTTTTAAATCATTTAAAGCCTTATCAAATTCTCAGTTATTACTGAAGCGGACTGCAAAGATAACACCTTATTTTAATTCCCTCCAAATTTATTTTTATTAAAATTCTCCGAAATTATCAGCGCTATTCTGCTTCTCTATTCTTGTTTATGATCGTCTGCCTCTAGAGTCGTTATTACTTCTCTAATGCGGATGCAAAAGTAGCACCTTTTTCACTACTTCCAAACTTTTAATCCCTTATTTTTCCAACAAATTCAACATTATTTCTTAACTGTTTATTACTGATACTTTTACACTAGAAACTTTTTTTACTATTTACTTAATTGCGGTTTCAACCTAGCAGATTAACGACTCTATATAATATAAATAGAATACCATAATTCATTAGTCCCAACTATCCTTTATAAGTAGATAACAATGAGTTCTTTTATATACAACAGTAAATCAAAAAACATTAACTAACTAAAATCAAACCACTTACCCTTGTTTTTATTAATCTTTATATGTTTTATACTGTTTTATGGAAATGAATTATACCACAACATACTACAGATTTTAAATTGTATAGACTAATCCATCCTAAAAAAGTGTACAGTTCTAGTAGAATGAGATAAGTACCTTAACTAAGAGAGTAAGAGAGAGCGAAATATTATAAAACTAATAAACAAAAAACAAAACATGTACAGTCATAAAAGGACTAGTGAAAAACTGTACAGTAAATGATAGGATTATTAACTATAGCTGTACAGTTATAGTAGGACGAGACAACAGTTATAGTAGGACAAGACAGGATGCGTCCATAGTGAGTCCATGATGAGTCCATAATACCTCTATTAAAACAAGGAAAATTAATGGAGTCATTATTTAGTTATGATAGAGTAAATATACTTGCAATGTATATTAGACCCGGAAAAACACTCTTTTAGTTAGCTTAATTAAGCTTTTTACTCCTAGCCTTTTCTGTATTTATTCCTTTTAGATAAAAGTTTTCATAGTTCAACTCAGTGGAGTTAGAGATATTAATTTCTTTCTATACAGATTAACCAAACTTTATGCATAAACAGATTAACCAAACTTTATGCATAAACACAACTTTTGAACTTGTCACTTTTTATTGTGATCCCGTAAACTAAAACTAAAATTCACTCTTACTAAATTAAGGATGTCATTAAAAAACAGCAAAAGATCAGTAAATACCGACCTTTTGTTGTTAAATATAATTGCCATTACTAATTTTTATCTCTTCAACACTTTATACCTAAATTGTTCTCCTGAAACTTCTAGATTAAGTAAATAGATTCCACTAGGTAAGTGTGATAAATTTATCATTGTTCTATTTGTACCAAAGACTCTGTATTCCCCAACTAATCGATTACTTAAATCATATATATAAATATGGTTATTTGAAAAGATATTTTCTTTTCCTATTTCAATATTTAAATAATCAACTACTGGATTGGGCCAAAAATCCACTTTTTTCTCCTTTATAATTGGCTCTATTGATTTGCTTTTAACACCTTGAAAATTAAAATTACTTGCTAATAAAGAAAAATCTTGTTTGCCATATTTTAAGGAATTCTTATGTGAGATAACTATTTCATATTTACCAATTTCAGCGTCAGGAATATCAATCTTTTCAATATTATCAGTATTATTATCCCCTTTTTTAGCATGTAAATTATCGAAGTCTTTATTAAGATACCAAGGGAGATATTCTATACCATTTTTATAAACGCGTAAATCTAAATCATTTACCAACGAATAATCAATCTGGTTGTTATAAGAAATCAATCCTTTATTCTCTTTCTCTGGATCAGTCCAACTTAAAGTCACCATTAATCCTTGCCCCTCATCCACTACTTCTATTTCTCTTTTGTAAATTGAACCATCAAATAAAGTAGACTCATCTAAAAGCGCATTACCATCAGCAATATTTTGTAATAAATGAACTCCATTTTTTGCATTAATCATTCCCCAACCTGTTTCATGACTAGGCATATTATCTTTTAAATAATTAGCAGATTGGATCATGACTGCTTTTAAAGACGCAGCACGTAAAGGAAAGTTTTTATTCTCAATCACCCATTCTTGCCATAAAGAAAGAATGCCTGCTACGGCAGGACTAGCCATAGAGGTTCCACTTAATCTTGTGTAGATTTCATTAGATGGCCTATCATTAACTAGATAAGGGTTCTCATAACCTGTAGAAACAATATTGACTCCTCTGGCAGTAATATCAGGTTTAATTCTAAAATCATTACTAGGTCCAAAACTACTAAAACTCGCCACACTAGGATATTCATCTATAGCCATATTAGCAGCTGCTACAACAATCACGTTTTTAGCATTAGCGAAACCTAATAATAGCTCATTTCCCTTTTTTTCCTTATTAAGAATATCATAATAATTTCTATCATTACCAGCAGCCACTACAGACTGTAAATAAGGAAACTGATATGCTATCTTATCAAAATTATGAGCATCAATATTATAATAGCCAAAATAAGAAGAAGGTAACAACGGTTGTAAATCGTCACTTAAGGCAGAAATTCCATAAGAATGATTAGTAACCAAGATTCCCTGGCTAGCTGCCCTAACTAATTCTTGAATATCATTATCCCAATCATAACTCCAAACAGTTGACAATGGTGCCATTCCTTGGGAAAAACTATTTTCTCCTATAGCTGTTATAGTTCCAATTACATGCGTTGCATGATTTCTACTACTTTCATATTCCTCTTGCTCAATATTATTCAAACTATTTAAACTCTGAACTCTATCTTTTAAAACTACTTTTGATTTTCCGCTTTTCTCCACAAATTCAATATGAGTATCTAAAGCAACCGCTCCATCCCATACTCCAATAATCATATCTTTACCGCGCAAATCCAATAAATTCTCTCCATAAGAAATAGCATCTACCTCCAATACTTTTCTTGTAATTGCATTAAATGTAGAATAATAAATAGGTAAACCTTCAGAATCAATACGTCTTAATTTATATGTGCGACCATCGTTATAAATACCGAAAGGCTTTATATTATTCGTTTTTAAAAATGTTGAGATATTCTTTTGATTAAGAATTTCTTCCTTAATAAATCGATTATTTAACTTATCGACTTCTTCCTTATTATATTGACTAGATATATCTTTTCTTACTACATGGCGCTGACCAAAGCTTGAAACAGATATACATATAAATAAAAAACTAATTATAAATTTTCTCATCTCACAGGTACGTAAATTACGATAGAGCAATATCTACTTGCCGCAGAAGTAAATAAGATTACTTAAAAATAAAAATGGTTTTTCAAATTTACGTTCAAAACATATCTAACTCCTAATAAATACAGCAAAATAAGACATCTATTTCTAAAAATCTTTAGATATTATATATATTTGAAAAAACTAACAGTAACTCTTATTGATATGAAAGTAAAAAAAGCAGTCATTGGCGTTGTTGCAGGAGCATCATTATTCTCAATTTCTTGCAATAAAACCAAAAATGATTCTACTAAAAACAATGATTGGAATGAAAGCAATGCTTTCTTCACAGAAAGTGATTTACCTTATCACACAGCAGACTTCAATAAAATCAAAGACAAAGATTTTAAACCTGCTTTATTAGAAGGAATGCGCCGTCAAATTGAAGCTATTGACAAGATAGTATCAAACCCAGACGAGCCAACTTTTGAAAACACAATCGAAGCCTTGGAGCGCTCAAGTGATTTATTAGATCGCGTAAGTTCAGTATTTTATTTATTAGTTGGAGCTCATACTAATGACGAATTGAAAGAAATTAACAACGAACTATCTCCTAAATTTGCAGCTCATAGTGATGCTATCAATTTAAATGATGGATTATTTCAACGTGTTAAAACACTATATAATGCTAAGGAGTCCCTAAACCTAAATGATGAACAAAAAAGATTAATAGACGTTTATTATCAAGGTTTTGAACGTTCTGGCGCAAACCTAAACGAAACTCAAAAGGAGCAATTAAAAAAACTAAATCAAGAGATTGCAACATTAAACACTAAGTTTGGAGATCAATTATTAAGCGCTACAAAACAAGGTGGGGTTTCTTTTACCAAAGAAGAACTTGATGGGTTTTCAGAAGAAGCATTGGAGTCTATTAAGCAAGCAGATGGTACATATTTAATTCCTTTAAATAATACTACACAGCAACCTGATTTAGTATCTATGAAAAGTAAAGATGCTAGAAAAAAATTATTTGAACAAGCTTGGATTCGTGCAGAAAAATCAGATGCAAATGATACCAGAGAAACGCTTTTAACTTTAGTTAAGAAAAGAGCTGAAAAAGCTAAACTAATGGGCTTTGATAACTTTGCAGAATGGAGTTTACAAGGAACAATGGCACAAACACCAGCTAATGCTATTCAAATTTTAAAAGATTTAAGTCCATATGCTGTAAATGCAGCTAAGGAAGAAGCTAAAGACATTCAAGCATTAATCAATAAGGAAGCTGATCCTTTTACATTAACAGCTGCTGATTGGGATTATTATGCTGAAAAAATAAGAGAAGAAAAATATGCAATTAATCAAAATGAATTAAAACCTTATTTTGAAATGAATGCAGTTCTTGAAGATGGTGTATTCTTTATGGCAAAACAATTATATGGATTATCATTTAAAGAAAGAAAAGATATACCAGTATGGCAAGAAGATGTAAAAGTTTATGAAGTTTTCAATGAAGACGGAAGTAAAGTAGGTTTATTTTATGCAGATTATTATCAAAGAGATTCTAAAAGAGGTGGAGCTTGGATGAGTAATATTGTTGGACAATCTAAATTGTTTGACCAACTACCTGTTATCTATAATGTAGGTAACTTCCCTAAACCAGCTGCAGGACAACCTACTTTATTATCTCAAGATAATGTAATTACTATGTTTCATGAATTTGGACATGCTTTACATGGTTTCTTTGCAGACCAAACCTATCCTACACTTTCTGGTACAAGTGTATCTCGTGACTTTGTTGAATTCCCTTCTCAATTCCACGAGCATTTTGCTTTTGAACCTAGTGTTCTTAAAAATTATGCTAAACACTATAAAACTGGAGAAGTTATTCCTGATGCTTTAGTTGAGAAAATGAAAAAAGCACAAAACTTTAATAAAGGATACAGTATGACAGAATTGTTAGGTGCTTCTTTATTAGATATGGAATGGCATGTTATTTCTGCAGATGCAAACATTGCTGATGTAGACAAGTTTGAACAAGAAGCTTTACAAAAATACGGTTTAGACTTAGCTACAGTGCCACCTAGATATCGTTCTTCAT
The DNA here is from genome assembly GCF_000246945.1 of Myroides injenensis M09-0166. GTDB lineage: Bacteria > Bacteroidota > Bacteroidia > Flavobacteriales > Flavobacteriaceae > Flavobacterium > Flavobacterium injenense. Next base: position 3,881 of record NZ_BAEX01000112.1, on the reverse strand, counting down.
ACTTTAGTCATATTTTTGCAGGAGGCTATGCGTCAGGATACTATTCTTACAAATGGTCAGAAATGCTAGACTTTGATGCTTATGCATGGTTAGAAGAAAACGGAGGAATGACTCGTGAAAATGGGCAAATCTTAAGAGATAAAGTATTCTCAAAAGGTAATTCAGTTCCACTAGATAAACTATATAACGATTTTAGAGGTAAAAACCCTACGATAGATGCCTTACTAAAATACCAAGGTTTTACTAAATAACCTCATTTATAAAAAATACCTCTATGGACTGACATAGAGGTATTTTTTTATTTATTTATAATGGATAACATTTCTGCATCTACAAACCTTTCCTTCTCATAAAAATAATCTCTCAAAATACCTTCTACTTCAAGACCATTCTTTTGTAATAAACGACGAGAAGCATGATTACATGGATCAATAAAAGCTTCTATCCTATGTAGTTTTAATATCTCAAATCCATACTTTATAAGACAAGATATAGCCTCAGTCATTAAACCTTTTCCCCAATAATCCGGATGTAGATCATAACCTATCTCAGCTCTATTATTTTCAATAGAAAAATTATGAAACCCACAAGTTCCTATTAATTTATCAGACCCTTCTAGCGTAATAGCCCAACGAAGCCCCTCCTTATTTTCTACTCGTGTATTCCAAATATTAATTAATTCTAAAGCCTCTCTCTCTTCTTTAAAAGTATAAAGATCATAAAACTCTGTCACCTCATCTTTTGAAAAATAAGAATATAATGCTTTGCTATCTGTTTGTAATAATCTTCTGAGACTTAAACGTGAAGTTTTCAATACTGGTATTTCATTTGTAACCATACAATATTTATTTAATAGAAATCAAAGTAACACATCATTTTATCTACTAACAAATATTTTTTTACTGAGGAATTGATTTGTTTAAAACTAAAACTGGATTAGATATTGTTTCTCCTTCTTTTTAAAAAATAGAAATTTATACTTGTACTTAAAAATTGGTTTAACTATATACCCCTTTTCCTTCAATAATGCCATAATAGTATCAGGTATAAAAGGTATTGTAACTGTAGTTCTACCATTTTCAGCTTGCTTCCTTAACTCTTCTATTATTCTTTTATACTCTATATAATTCGCTAAAGTAGCGATTTCATGTAATTTTTCAGCTTTCATTTTTCTTTATCAACTAGCAATTATACTAAACACAATTTTTAGTAACAAAAATATTTAATTTACAAACATTTATTAAACATAAACAACCAAAATATTTTATTTTTAAATAATTTACTGTTTTTTTTATATTTATTACCATAAATATCACACACAAATCATTTAATCATTATTTTACATAATTATTAATAAAATTAATTATATATTATCTTTTATGCACCTTTGGTGAATATTATATAATCTTAAAAAACAACTAATCTAATAACTATAAACTACTAAATAGTTAAAATTTACTTCAATGAAACTAAATCTACTTACCACATTATAAAGAAAATAACTCTATTTAAATATAATTGATTACAAAGTTCAATAAGAAATCAAAGTAATTTTTCGCACTTAAAATTATAAAAAGGAAAAAAAGAAAACTTATATAACTCTATTATATGCGAACAAACAGTAATTTAATTCACAGTTTATTAAAATTAAATTAACAATCTAAAAGAATAAATATTTTTATTTTCTTGTTTTAAAAATGATATATACACCAATAATTCTACTTTATATGTAATCTAGATAAAATATTCTAAGCAAAATGCACAATTTCGACTACTTAAATAATAGCTTTTCCAAACTTATTTTCTAATACGTGAATCAATGACTATATTCATGGTGTTAAAAGAACGACTGTAAGTTAAAAAAATCAATACCTCAACAGCACCAGCTTTTACAATTAACATTTTTTATTTCAAATACATTTCTATATTTGGTCTTGAACAAAAACTAACTAAGACAAATATGAAAAAAAGACATTTATTACTAGGTGTGTTATTTCTAGGTGTGTTATTTCTAGCATCCCTAAGCACTACGGTATTTATCTCATGTTCCAGTGATGATAATAAAAATAACACTCCTACTATTTGCCCTCCATCTGCTGGGTATTATATAGGTGAAAAGGAATATAAATTAGACAAGCTAGATGAAGCGGAATCAATTACTATAATGACTTACAAAATGCCTAATGTTACCTCTGAACTTGCAGATGCAACAGCATTGGTATTTTATCCAAAAACTCCAAAACCAGCAGATGGCTATCGCGTAGTAGTTTGGACACACGGAACAGTAGGCGTTGGTGATGCATGTGCTCCAAGTAACAATGCGATTGGTAACAATTTTAAAGTTTTGGCTAAAACATTATTACAAGAGGGCTATATTATAATAGCACCAGATTATGAAGGATTAGGCACACCTGGTATTCACCCTTATCTGCATCTACAAAGTGAAGCCTACTCAGCGACGTATGCTGTAAAAGCTTTTAAAGAATATTATAGAGATAATCTGCAAGGAGATTGGATGGTCGCAGGGCAATCTCAAGGAGGTCAAGCCTCCATAGGTGTAGCTGAATATGCTAATGAAGACACTAACTTCAAAGGAGCAGTAGCTGGTGCTCCTGCATCAAGTTTAGGAACTATAATTCTAGAAGTAGCTCCTACTGCGCTTGCAAATATTGAAATACAAGAAAATAAGATTAATCCTCCAATTCCACTAGATCAAAGAAACTCTGTTAATTCATATGCTACTTTATTATCCTATGCAGCCTTAGCAGGAGCTGGAATTAAAGCATCAGATCCTAATTTTGATTATACTATTTTATTCAAAGAGCGATCAAAACAATTTGCCCCAATCGCAGAAGGTAATAACAATGAGTGCTTAGGTGAATTAAGAGATGCCTTTAAAAAGGATATTATTACATTCATGAATGAAAATAAAAGTCACAAAGTAATGGATTACCCTGGATTAGATGAAACTATATTTAAAACAAATCCAACTGTTATTGAATTTTTAAAAATCAGTCAACCAGGAACAAAGAAAGTTGATAAACCTCTTCTAGTAATACAAGGGGAAGCGGATACAAATGTGCCTGCAGTAATAACAAAAGGGATGGTGGATAAGTTAAAATCACTTGGTTCAGATAAAGTAGAATTAATACTAGTAGAAAATGCATCTCATACAGAAGCAATTGTACAGAAGAATGCTGAAGTTGTAGCATTTATTCAAAAATATATGCCTGTTAAATAAGAAAACACTTATATATATTCAAAAATATAAAAGCTCTTCAATTGAAGAGCTTTTATTGTTAACTGAATCTCGAAAATAATACTATCAGTAATATAGTTTTAAGTAATTTGAAAAATAAATTGACAAATAAACAAGGATAATCTTTTTCATAGCATCCTATAAATCAATTCGAAACGAAAGTACTAAATAAAACAATACTGATTTTACGGAATACCTCATCTATACTCACATAGAACCATAATCAACACCATTAAATAGATATAAAAACCATAATAATTACATTTTCACCATAAACTAAATAAGAAATTAAAAAAATAGGCTACATATTGTAACCTACTTAATTTACTTCAAATGCTCTGATATAAATCCCATCATACATTTATAAAAATCAATACTATTTTCTTCTTTTGAAAAACCATGCCCTTCATTGTATTTCACCATATAAGGAACTTCAAAACCTTTATTGCGAAGTGCTACTACAATTTGATCTGATTCCGCAATCTTCACTCTCGGATCATTAGCACCCTGAACTACAAATAATGGTTTTTTAATCTTATCTAACTGAAAAACTGGAGAAACTTCTTTTGCTATTTCTCTTTCCTCTGGATTATCTAAATCATACCAAATCTCTTTAACCATA
>NZ_BAEX01000113.1 GCF_000246945.1 Myroides injenensis M09-0166 | reverse complement strand
TTTTTTTTTTATGGTTAATGTTTATAATTATTTACAGTCAATGCATTTTAATGTATTATCTTCTTGCATTTGATACCAGTGATTTTCTATGATTTCTTTTTCTTGATTAACGAGTAATTGCTTTGTATTACCATCTATATAAATGCTTTTGCCTACAGGAATATAAATATTGTATTCTACGTAAACATCTTTTAAAAATGTAGATGGAATCGTTTGGTAAGCGATGATTAAAGTATCGTCTTTTTCTTTGTATTGAATAGCATCAATATCAACGCTATATACTCTAGAATTCCTTTTCCCTTTTTTTGTATAGGTAGGTTTATTAGAGAGTTCTACCTTTCCATATATTTCATCTTGAAAGGAAGGTAAAAGTTGAATTTTTATAAAACTATTTTGTATGATTTCTTTTATTTCGTAATCTTCAATCTTTTCAAATTCTGATTTTTTAAAATAATTCTCATCTACTATTTTTATATCTAAACTATCACAATTGTAAAATGTGAAATTTGTTTTCTCTTTTATTTTTATGCTCTCATTTTTAATATCAACATTATAAGCTTGTGCATTTAGGAAGGGAATAATCAAAAATCCTAAACTAATAAACCATAATACTATTAATCCTATAATAGTTGCCCCAACGTATTTTATATTGGTATAGATTAATCTAAGCCCAATAATAAAAAGACCAACAAAAGGTAATATGGTTACTAATGATAGTAATGTTGCAGATAACCATAATGGAAAATAGTTGTCAGTAATTAAAGGGAAATTGATAAAATCTGCTTGTTCTATAATTAATTCTTTATTGATGAATAGAGCAAATAACCCAATTAAAGTTGTGAAAATTGTAACTACACTGATAAAAATAAAAAGAATTCCAAAGAAATATCTGACAACTTTAGCGCTTTTTTGTCCAGCTAACTTTGTTTGATTTTTTATATGATCATAATCTGCTTCATTAATTTTTGTAGATACGTAATTAATATTTTCTTTTACTTTTTTTTCAATAGTAGTAATATTAATTGGCTCTCGTTCCATTTCTAGGATTTGAGTCGTAGTTTTTGCTTTAGGTACTATAATCCAAAGTATTATATATAGTAAAACTCCTGTTCCATAAAAAAGAACTAATATTAAAAATATAATTCTCATCCATACGGTGTCTATTTTAAAATAATGCCCTAAACCAGAAAGAACTCCACCCAATATTGCATTTTCACCATCTCTATACAGTTTTTTAGTTCCCGTATATTCATATTTTTGATATATAGTTTCGCTTTCTTCTATTACGTAATCTTCTGGTTTACCCATAACAGAAATGATAGCATCTACGTCAGTAACTGTAATGACTTGATTATTGTCTGTCAACCTTTCATTAAATAATTCAGCTATTCTAATTTCAATATCATGAATAATCTCATCTTGTTCTTCTTCTGAAAATGAACGTTTTATTGCTTTTAGATATTGATCTAATTTATGATAAGCATTTTCATCAATATGAAATACTAATCCTCCAATATTTACAGTAAGTGTTTTATTCATTGTTCATAGTGTTTTTTAAGGTTATTGCTTCAACTGCGTTGGAAAGTTCTTGCCAAGTTTTAGAAAGTTCATTCAAAAATTCTTGACCACGCTCTGTGAGTTTATAGTACTTTCTAGGAGGTCCAGAACTTGATTCCTCCCATCTATAGGAAAGATAATCATCGTTTTTTAAGCGTGTTAGTAGTGGGTATACTGTGCCTTCAACTACTACTAATTTTACACTTTTTAGTTCGTCTAAGATTTCCGAAGTATAGCAATCTTTCTGTTGTAATATTGAAAGAATACAGAACTCTAGAATTCCTTTGCGCATTTGTGCTTTAGTGTTTTCTATATTCATATTTAAATCGTTGTCTAATTTCTGAAACAAAGATATGTTTAAAAGAAGGTACTTTGTATTGCATAGTACTATAAATTAACATTAAATTAACTAATGTAAAAAGTACTATAATCATATTCCTATTTTTGTATCTTTATAAAAAATCAATTAGAAATGAAGTTTACAGTATCAAATATTAATAAATTCTTGTTTTTTAAATTGCCTTCGGCTTATTGGACGGGGGTGCGAATGAAAGAGATTTCAGAAACTAGGGCTGTTACTACGGTTAAACATGGTTGGAAGAACCAAAATCCTTTTAGATCGATGTATTTTGCAGTACAAGCTATGGCAGCCGAACTATCGACAGGTGCATTAGTGATGAGTAAAATACAAGACAGTGGCAAAAAGATTTCTATGCTAGTAGCTAATAACAATAGTACATTTACTAAGAAAGCAACAGGTAGGATATTTTTTGAGTGTGTTGATGGGGCTAAGCTTGATCAAGCAATTGCAAAGACGATTGAAACTGGTGAAGGTGTTACTGTATGGATGCAATCTATTGGAAGAAATCAATCAGGGGAACAAGTATCTTTAATGAACTTTGAATGGACTCTTAAATTAAAAAAATAGTATTTATGAAAGTTCTTGTTACAGGTGCAACTGGTTTAATAGGCAAGAAAATTGTGCAACAACTTTTAGATAATGATGTAGAAGTTAACTATTTTACTACTGATCGACGAAAAATAAAAGGTGTTTTTGTTGGAGCCACTGGCTATTATTGGAATCCTGATAAACAAGAGATAGAAAAAGAAGCATTTACAGATGTAAAGGTAATTGTTCATTTAGCGGGGGCTAATATCTCGGGAAGCTGGTCAAAATCTGGAAAAGAATCAATTTTAAATAGTCGAATTAATTCTAGTAATTTTTTATATACTTGGCTTGAACAGAATAGCCATAGTGTTAAACAGATAGTTTGTGCATCTGCAATAGGTATCTATGCTGATATTTCAAGAATCCAAAGTGAAAGTGATTTTGAACCTGCTAAGGGTTTTTTAGCTGAGGTTGTTAGAAAATGGGAAGAAGCTAATCTAAGATTTAACACACTAGATATTAATGTTTCATTATTACGTATTGGTTTAGTATTGTCAGATGAAGGTGGTGCTTTACCTCATATGATCAAACCGATGAAAATGTATTTAGGTTCTGTTTTAGGTAGTGGTAAACAATGCTATTCTTGGATACATATAGTTGATGTCGTTAATATTTTTGAATATGTCATAAAAAATCAATTATATGGGATTTATAATGCTGTTGGACCACATCCACGTACAAATAAAGAATTGACGTATACCTTGAGTCATGTAATTCATCGAAAAATTTGGTTACCCCCAATACCTAGTTGGGTGCTAAAGTTGTTCTTAGGTGAGAAGGCCTCTCTTGTTTTAGATGGACAAAGGGTTAGTAGTAAGTTGATTATGGAAAAAGGCTACTGTTTTGTATTCCCAAAACTTGAAAAAGCAATTCAAAATTTATATTTAAAAGTAAAGTAAAGTAAAAGCTTGTGAAAACACAAGCTTTTACTAATTAAAACAGTCTGCATATTTTTATTTATATGATTTTGTCAAGGTGACATACTTGCATTTTTATTTTAAAATCACTTAAAGTTTATATACAAATTGTGTCATATTGACAGCGATTTTGTCTTGGCAAAGGATTTGATATTGGAAAGTTATAAAAAGTATAATAATTAATTTTTTCTGACTATGAGTACTGAAAATAAGGATATAAATAAAGATCAAGAGGGTGTAGAACAAACTATTGAGACAAAAGACGAGACGACAACTGAACAGAATGCTGGAGATGAAGCTACAACAGTAGAAGAGGAATTGAAAAATGAGATAGCAAAAGAAAAAGATAAATTTGTTCGTTTATTCGCGGAGTTTGAAAATTATAAAAAACGTACTGCTAGAGAGAGAATTGAGTTATTTAAAACAGCAGGTCAAGAAGTTATAGAGTCTTTATTACCAGTAATTGATGATTTTGATCGTGCAATTGTAGAGTTAGAAAAAGAAGGAGAAAGCGATCATTTAACTGGAGTAAAATTAATATCTACTAAATTTAAAGATACTTTAGAAAGCAAAGGATTACAAGAAGTTGAGGTAAAGATTGGTGATGATTTTAATGCCGATATAGCTGAAGCTGTAACACAGATTCCTGCTGGGGATGATATGAAAGGGAAGATAGTTGATGTAATTGTAAGAGGATATAAACTAGGTGATAAAATTATACGTTTTCCAAAAGTAGTAATTGGTCAATAGACTCACCTAAATAAGATATATAAAATGAAAAAGGATTATTACGAAATATTAGGTATTGATAAAGGCGCTGATGCAGCTACAATTAAGAAAGCCTATCGCAAAAAAGCCATTGAATACCATCCTGATAAAAACCCTGGAGATAAAGCAGCCGAAGAAAAATTTAAAGAAGCAGCTGAAGCTTATGAGATATTAAGTGATCCTGATAAAAAAGCTAAGTATGATCAATATGGTCATGCCGCATTTGATGGTGCTGGAGGTTTTGGAGGTGGCGCAGGCCACATGAATATGGATGACATCTTCAGCCAATTTGGTGATATCTTTGGTAGTGCATTTGGCGGCGGAGGCGGAGGCTTCGGTGGTTTTGGCGGCTTCGGTGGAGGCGGCGGAGGCGGTCAAAGAAGAGTTAAAGGAACTAGCTTACGTATAAAAGTTAAATTAACATTAGAGGATATTGCCAATGGTGTTGAGAAGAAAATAAAAGTAAAACGAAAAGTTCAAGCTCCTGGCGTAACTTATAAAACTTGTCCTACATGTCATGGTAGTGGACAAGTTGTCAAAGTAGTCAATACAATGTTAGGACGCATGCAAACTTCAGCTCCTTGTGATACATGTCATGGTAGTGGTCAAGTAATTGATCACAAACCTGCTGGTGCAGATTCGGAAGGAATGATTTTTCAAGAAGAGACAGTATCAATCAAGATACCAGCTGGAGTTTCTGATGGTATGCAACTAAAAGTAGCTGGCAAAGGAAATGAGGCTCCTGGAAAAAACAGTGTTCCGGGTGATTTATTAGTTGTAATTGAAGAGCTCGATCATGATACTCTAAAAAGAGAGGGTGAAAATCTTCACTATGATTTATATATAAGTTTTGCTGAAGCTGCTTTAGGTGGAGCAAAAGAAATTGATACGGTAACTGGTAGAGTACGTATCAAATTAGAAGAAGGAATTCAATCTGGTAAGATTTTAAGATTAAAAGGAAAAGGATTACCTAGTATAAATAGTTATGGTAATGGTGATTTATTAGTACATGTGAATGTATGGACACCTAAAAAATTATCTAAAGAACAACGTGATTTCTTCGAAAAAATGAAGGATGACGAGAACTTTAGACCTGCTCCGTCAAAGAGTGACAAATCTTTTTTTGAAAAAGTGAAAGAAATGTTTTCGTAATTAGAAAATTAATCTTAGTTTTGTAGTACACTTATTAAACAGTGGATTTTCTTTTTCATAGCAATTTTTCCCAACCTTATTTTTTAAATAAGGTTGGGTTTTTTTATGTCATATCTTATTTGAACAAGACTTCACGAATATTGAAAATAAAAAAGTATTTTTACACAAATAAATAGATTCTATACACATGCAACCTATATTAGAAGTAAAAGATGTTGTAAAAAAATATTCTGATAAAATAGCTTTAAATCATGTTTCACTCTCTATTCCTAAAGGTTCCATCTATGGATTATTAGGACCAAATGGAGCTGGAAAGACGTCCTTGATTAGAATCATTAATCAAATTACTTATCCTGATAGTGGACAAATTTTATTAGATGGTGAAACTTTAAACCCTACTCACATAAAAGATATTGGTTATATGCCTGAAGAAAGAGGGCTTTATAAAACAATGAAAGTGGGTGAACAAGCAATGTACCTTGCGCAATTAAAAGGGTTATCTAAGGCTGAAGCTAAAAAACAATTAGATTATTGGTTTGATAAATTAGATATAAAAGAATGGTGGAACAAAAAAATTCAAGAGCTATCAAAAGGTATGGCTCAGAAAATACAATTTGTTGTCACTGTTTTACACAATCCTAAATTACTTATTCTAGATGAGCCATTTTCTGGATTTGATCCAGTGAATGCAAATATTATTAAAGACGAAATTATTGAGTTAAAAGAAAAAGGTACCACAATTATTTTTTCTACGCATCGTATGGAAAGTGTAGAAGAAATGTGTGACTATATCGCTCTTATTAATAAGTCAAATAAATTAATCGAAGGTAAATTAATTGATGTAAAGAGAGATTATAGAACACATTTATATCATGTTGGCATTTTAAGTGATCGCCCTAAAGAGCTTCAACTTGTACTTGAAGAAAGATTTAAAATTAAACCAACAAGTTTCAAATCCTTAAACTCTGAGCTGCAATTAGAAATCGATTTAGGAAATTCGCTTCCTAATGAGTTGCTAAATGTACTTTCTCAATATGGTCAAGTAACCCATTTTGTAGAGAAACTGCCAACGGTAAATGATATATTTATTCAAACAGTAAGTAAATAAAATGAGTATTTTATCCCTAATAATAAAAAGAGAGTTTATTGCTAAAGTTCGCAATAAATCATTTATAGTAATGACTTTTGTTAGTCCATTATTTTTTGTTGCTCTAAGTGTTTTAATAGCCTATTTAAGCTCTATGAAAGCAGATGTAAAGCAAATAGCAATACATGATGAGAGTGGTTTGTTTATTAATCAGTTTAAGAGTAATGAGTCGTATAATTATCAGAACTTATCTGCGATAGATATTGAAATATTGAAGGATAGTGTTTTGGCTGATAAATATGAAGGCTTGATCTATATTCCTTTGCAAGAAAATATTGAGGATTATCAAAATAATATAACCTATATTTCTAATGATAGCCCTAGCTTGAGTTTTGTAAGTAAGGTAGAATTACTAATTGGAGATAAGATTACTCATGTTAATTTAAAAAATAGCGGAATCGATACTAAAATTATAGATGAGGCTCAAGCTAAAGTAAATTTAAAATTGAGTAAAGCCTCTGGTGAAGCTACTGTTAAGGGACTTAATGAAATAAAAATCGTAATAGGAGGACTATTTGGCTATTTCATTATGATGTTTATTATCATATATGGTAATATGGTTATGCGTTCTGTTATTGAAGAAAAGACGAACCGTATTATTGAGATTATTATTTCATCTGTTAAGCCTTTCCAGTTGATGATGGGGAAAATAATAGGAACTTCAATGGCTGGTCTGTTGCAGTTTTTAATTTGGGGAGTCATAGGAGGTGCGTTGATGTTTGCATGCAGTATATTTTTAGGAGTAAATATGGCGCCTACAGGAACTTCTACCGAAATAATGGAAGCAAGTGCAGGATTATCTCCTGAGTTGTTGACAGATGTTCAGAATTATGTTCAAGAGATCTTAAGCTTACCTCTTATTTCTTTATTTATCTACTTCTTAATCTTTTTTATTGGAGGATATTTTCTTTATAGTTCTTTATATGCTGCGATAGGTGCGGCAGTAGATAATGAAACAGATACACAACAATTTTTGTTCCCTATTTTATTGCCTTTAATGTTAGGAGTGTATATAGGTTTCTTTACAGTAATAAAAGATCCTCATGGAACTGTTGCTACTGTGTTTTCAATGATACCATTTACCTCACCGATTGTAATGTTAATGCGTATACCATTTGGTGTTCCATTTTGGCAAATATTATTGTCTATCGTATTACTTTTCGGTACCTTTATATTGGTTGTTTGGTTTGCAGCAAAAATATATAGAATAGGTATATTAATGTATGGTAAACGACCATCGTGGAAAGAATTGTATAAGTGGCTTAAGTATTAGATTATTAACTTTTCTACAAATAACTATATGGCTAAGATTTCAAGAATTTTAATTGTAGAAGATGAAAGTGCAATTAGAAGAGTTTTAAAAAAAATATTAGAAGAGGAGTCTTCAGAATATGTAGTGGATACTGCAGAAGATGGAGAAGACGGACTTCAAAAAATCACTAATGAAGATTATGATTTAGTGATTAGCGATATTAAAATGCCCAAACTAAATGGTGAGGAATTATTAATAGAAGCAAAAAAGATTAAACCTCAAACTGTTTTCGTAATGATTTCAGGGCATGGAGATCTCGAAACAGCTGTTAATACGATGCGTCTTGGAGCATATGATTATATCTCTAAACCACCTGATTTAAATAGATTATTGACTACAGTGAGAAATGCTCTTGATACAAGCAAACTAGTAGTTGAAAATACTATTTTAAAGAAAAAAATCAATAAAAAGTATGATATGATTGGTAATAGTAAACCAATAAATCATATAAAAGCAATGATTGAGAAGGTAGCTCCAACAGATGCAAGAGTTTTAATTACTGGGCCTAATGGAACTGGGAAAGAGCTAGTGGCTCACCAAATACATTTGCAAAGTAATAGGGCTTCAAATCCTTTAATAGAAGTTAACTGTGCAGCTATTCCATCAGAGTTGATAGAAAGTGAGTTATTTGGTCATGTTAAAGGGGCATTTACATCTGCTGTTAAGGATAGACCAGGTAAATTTGAACTAGCGAATAAGGGAACAATATTTCTGGATGAGATTGGGGATATGAGTTTACCGGCGCAGGCTAAAGTTTTAAGAGCACTGCAAGAGAATATAATTACTAGAGTTGGAGCAGATAAGGATGTAAAAGTTGATGTTCGAGTGATTGCTGCAACAAATAAAGATTTGCGAAAAGAGATAGAAGAGGGAAGATTCAGAGAAGATCTATATCATCGTTTAGCAGTTATTCTAATAGAAGTGCCTGGGCTAAATGATCGACGTGATGATATCCCGTTATTATTAAATCACTTTGTAAAGCAAATTGCCGATGAACAAGGTACAGCAGTAAAAGAGTTTTCAGAGGATGCAATTCAATTATTACAAGAATATAATTGGACGGGAAATATTAGAGAGTTAAGAAATGTTATTGAAAGACTTATAATCTTGGGAGGTAAAACTGTAACTAAGCAAGATGTAGAGTTATTTGCAAATAAATAATTTATGAAATTAAAAAAGATTAATAATACCTTACAAGAGAATTTAGTGGTAAATGGTTTGACAGAACCTACAACACTTCAAAAGAGTACTTTTGGTATTATAAAAGGTGGACAGGATATTGTTATTGTAGCTCCACATGAGGAAGGGAAAACTACAGCTATGGTTATTTCTGCATTACAAAGAGTAGAAAAGCCAGCTTTAGACATGATATCTACTAGAGTTCTTATTGTTGTAAAAGATAAATTTGAGGTTGAACGCTTGATGCAGGTTTTTGATGACTATAGTAAATATATGGATGTAGATGTTTATGGAGTGCATGATTATACAGATTTAGACGAAGATAAAAATCAATTATCACTAGGTAATGATATTTTAATAGGAACATCTACACGGTTAAATGAGATGTTTAGCAGTGCAGGATTTGACGTTAATCGACTTTTAATGTATATTATAGATGATGCTGACGAACAATTAAGAAATAGACTAGAACCTAAATTATTTAGACTTTCAGAAAGTATTGGAAAGACACAACGAGTTTATTTTGCTAAAGAAGATACTGAAGCTCTTGAACTATTTGTTGATAAAACAATGACTGAAGATGTTCAATGGTTTGATTTTTACGAAGACGAAGAAGAGTAGATGAGATAATATATTCAATTACTATAAAAAATAGAGC
>NZ_BAEX01000114.1 GCF_000246945.1 Myroides injenensis M09-0166 | reverse complement strand
AAGGGAATTGTAGGAGATAATATCAATATTATGCTAGCTGCAGCTGCATTTAACTTTAAAAGGATGATGAATAAATGTAAATCATCTTTTTGGTTCTTCTTTACAGAAGCGTTTTATACAATAACCAACTTACTATTTTGGAATCTAAAGTTTAAAATGACTTTTTAAGGTTCGACTATTTACTATAAAAGTAATCTACCAGATCTTTTTTGGATCGGATGTCCCAAACTTTTTTTTTAGCAGTTCACGTTGAACTTCTAATTCTATTTCTTTATCACTTAGTAGTTTACGAAGAATCTTATTCTCTTGCTCTGCTTTTTTAAGTTCTTTTGATTTGTCAGAAACAGCAGGTCTTAATCCTGATTCTCCTTGAGAATCGAATTTCTTCTTCCATGAGTAGAAAGTACCTGTACTTAAACTGTGTTTACGACAAGTTACTATTGCCCCATTTTCTTCTGCTTCTTGTAAAATTGATAGCTTCTCAGATAAGCTCCATTTCTTGTATTTCATAAGTCCAAAGTTATGTAATTAATTTACTAATTTCACTCCAGCTTATTTAGGGGCTAATATAATTAAATAAATTAATTATACAATAATAACAAAAAATAAAAATTTGAATCATAAACTATAAAGTAAAAACAAGTCTGTTTTAGGTAAAAAAGCCTTTTGATGCTCAAAAAAAATAGCCTCTTGCAAAATAAAAAGTAGTTGATATTAACAAAATGAAAAAAAGCCTTGTCATTACAACAAGACTTCTTTCCTCTCGACCATCACTACTTATTATTTCTTAAATTTTTCTATGTCAATTTCTTTATAGACAAGTCCTAAGTTTTCACTTGTTTGCTTTCTAATTCGATTTGTCAATTCTAAATCAGAAAGCAGGTTAATACCATAGGATGGAATCATTTCCTTTATCTTAGCTTGCCATTGTGGGGTCTTAACTTTATCAGCAAAACACTTCTCTATCACTTTTACCATTATTGACACCGAAGTAGAAGCCCCAGGAGAGGCTCCAAGTAATGCAGCGACACTTCCATCTTGTGAAGAAACAACTTCTGTGCCAAACTGCAATATTCCTTTACTTGTAGTATCATCTAATTTAATGATTTGTACGCGCTGCCCGGCAATGCGTAAATCCCAATCTTTCATTTCTGCCTCAGGCATATATTCTTTCAAAGCTTCTAATCGCTGTTCTGGCGTCATTAATACTTGACCCACTAGATATTCTGTCAATGCCATATTTTCAAGACCTGCCTCAAGCATAGCTCGAAGATTATAAAAGTTAACTGATTCAGGTAAATCTACCCAACTTCCATTTTTTAAAAACTTAGATGACCAGCCTGCAAAAGGCCCAAATATCAACTCTTTCTTCCCATCTATAATACGTGTATCTAAATGAGGAACAGACATTGGAGGTGAACCAACAGCAGCTTTACCATATACTTTAGCTGCGTGCTTGTTAATAATTTCTGGATTATTACAAACAAGCCATTCACCACTTACTGGGAATCCACCATACCCCCTTGCCTCAGCTATTTTAGTCTTTTCTAAAAGAGGTAAAGTAGCTCCACCTGCACCGATAAATAGAAACTTAGCATTAACACTAGTTATTTTATTTGTCTTTAAATCCTTTACAAACACTTTCCATGTGTGATCTTGATTTCGCTTAAAATTAACTACCTCATGCTTAAATAATATATCTTTATTATCAAACTTGGTAATGCGATTAGCTAACTGCTTTGTCAGTGCACCAAAGTTTACATCACTACCGGTTTCAATACGAGTAGCAGCTACTATTTGCCCCTGATCTCTACCATCCATAATCAAAGGAACCCACTTTTTAATTTCTTCTTTATCCTGTGAAAATTGCATTCCGGTAAAAAGAGGATTAGCAATTAATGCTTCATAGCGTTTTTTTAAAAATTCACTATTACTTTCTCCTGTTACAAAACTCATATGCGCAACTGGATTTATAAAAGTTTTAGGATCCTCAATCTCCTTATTCTTAACCAAGTAAGACCAAAACTCACGAGATAATTCAAAGGACTCATTAACACTAATGGCTTTTTTAATATCTATAGTTCCATCACTTAACTCAGGTGTATAATTTAATTCACAAAGGGCTGCATGTCCAGTCCCTGCATTATTAAGTGCAGCCGAACTCTCAAGACCTACATTGTCTAGGCGCTCGTAGATAACCATAGAAAGCGAAGGATCAAGCTCTTGAAGCAAATTTGCCAAGGTGACACTCATAACCCCTGCTCCTACCATCACTACATCGATAGTTTCTTGCTCTGTTTCTTGTTTTTTACAACTAAAAAACAACAATAAAACAAAGACAACTAGAAGGATACTATTTCTCATTTATTACAAACAGCAATTAAAAGATTAATAATCTTTGAAAAAGAAAATAAAAATAAAAAAGCCACCAATCCAATAATAAAAGTAAAAGCAGGCAATATCCAAGCTCCTTCACCACGAGGGGTAAATAATAAATAGATAGTTACAACAAGTGCAACTACAGCCAAAACATAAGCTAAAAACGAAAATATACAAGAAAGAATCTGAAGTGTTTTTTGTTCTTTCTTAATCACAGCAAAATTTTCCATAGAGTAATTTATTTTAATTAATCATTTCATCACTATCAAAAATACAAATTTTAACATAAAATAACCAAATAATTAAAAATAAATATAATATAAATAACAACAAATATAAATATTTAACCTATAACCAAATAAAAAAACAGCAATCATTTATACAACAGCCTTATTACTAAAGCCCCCCCTATAAAGCTTATACCTTATATTATTTCTTAACAAAACAAGCTATTTATTTAACAAACACCAACACATAAATAAAATAAATCAAACTAAAAAAGCTTAAACATTAATTATTCAATGTAAAATAAGACATTTTTTGTCTATTTTTATAAAATAAAAAGTTAACAAAAATACAAATAAACTAAAAAAGGCAAGAGTTTATGAAAACAACAACATATCTATTGGCATTTATAGCCTTATCATGTAGCGCTTTTACCTCTTGTAGTAGCGATGATAATACACCTGTTAAGGAAATAGAAGAACAAAAAAATGAAGTAACTATAATTTCTTCTACTGCTACGTATTTAAACACATCGGAAGGAAAAGGAAATTACCTTATTAGTTTATCCTCCTTAGATCAAAGATTTACCTTAGAAATTATTTCTGATATAGTAAAGGATGAGGACCTATTAGATATAGACTTAAAATCAAATAAATATGTTTTTTCTAATACAAAGGCACTCTATACAATACATACCAATAGCTCTGTTGTAGATAAAGAAAATACATTTACACTTTCCTCAGGAGAACTGGAAATTAATCAAGGTAATAACTCTTCTTATACTATTAAAGGGAGTTTAACTGATAATCAAAACTTAACTTATCATATTAATTACACAGCAGTAATGGATATACAACCAAAATATGATGTAGAATATGAAATTCAAAATGGGTGGTATTGGGGTGATGATATCTACCAATCTCCAGGATTGGGTGAGTATATGACTTACTTTACGCAAGGACAGGCTAATAGTTATGGCGAATTAAAAGGCGATGGTTATCACATTGCGCTATCTTTCTTTGATCAAATGGCACCTAAGGCATGGGAGGCTCAAATACCAAACAAAACTTTTAAAGCAGCTAGTAAAAGAGCTACTGGAACTTTTCAGGTAGCCTCGCAAGAAGATATAGACAATGGTGTGAGCAATTATGCCTTTGCCTATTTTCAACGCAATGATAGTAAGAAAAATATTGAGGAAGAACTTCTAATCAATGACGGTACAATTAAAGTTTTAGAACACTTATCTGGACAAGAAATACGTTTTAACTTACAATTAGAAAATGGGACTAGACATCTGGGAAAATATCAAGGAAAAGTAATACAAGGCGACCAATACACGGTATCGAAACTAAAAGCTGACAAACAAGTAGGTGCCTTAAACTACGGATACCTTGAATATAAAGGTAAATCACCAATCCCTGGTAAAGAAAACAATAGATGGAATATCTACCTCTATAATAAAGGGTTGACTGCTTATCCACAGTACTATTGGGCTACTGAAGGAAGCGGTGAAATGCTAAGAGTAACTATCTACACTCCATTAGATGATACCAAAGATATACCAACTGGTCAATACAAATTAGGCCAAGAAATAGCAGGTAATGCAGGCCAAGGTGGAGGAACTGAAGCGGGACTTGACTGGGGAACGTGGTATTTTGATATAGAGGATGGTGATTTTAAAAGTTACGCACCTACTAGAACTGGTACTGTAATTATTAAAAAGCAAGGTGACAATTATACTGTAGAGCTAAATGCAATAGATGATAGAGACAATAACATTACAGCTTCCTATACAGGAGCATTGCCTTTTGTTGATCACAATCCAAATACAAAGAGTATAAAAAATACAACAGATAAAAAGCAAAAAACTACTAAATCATATAACAAAGGAAAATTATATGACTGGGCTAAAAGCTTAAAATCAAATAAATAATTTATTACTTAATAAATAATGTTGTTAGTGGTTATTTCCAATTGCTAGGATTCTTTATCTACTAAGAGTCCTAGCTTAATTCAATTACCTCACGACCGTTTTATAACAGTATATATAATACCAAAATAATTAGCCTTAAAATTTATAACTAACTAAAAACTAAAATTATGAAAAGACTAACCAAATTTTTACCAATGTATTTTATTTTGGCTTTTATATTATCATGCTCAAGTGATGATAATAATAATGAAACCACTATAACCACACCTGTGGAAGAAGAAATAAAGATTTCACTAAACTTATCTGAAACTAAAATTGAGGAAAAAGACTATGTTGAGCTAAAAATTACTAATAACGATAAGAACTTAAACGGTGATTATACTTTTGAGTACTCAAATAAAGATATAGCAGAAATAGAAGTAATTAAGGACAAATATTATATTAACGGCAATAAACTAGGTAGTAGCACCATAACAGTAAAGTATAAAGATGCTAAAGCAGACTGCAGAGTTAATGTTGTATCTAGAAAAATTCCGATTGACTTTAAGTTTATAAGTATTGTTGATAATAAACATGCGCTGGCTTATTTAAAACTTAATGCAAGTAGAGAAGAACAACAAGCTGCAGAATTATATATCGACAAACAATTACAAAAGTATAACTCTACATACCGCAGAGAAGATTTAATGATTCCAGAAGAAGAAGAAGAAGAATATCTAAACTACCGAACTAAAAATGCATTAGAGCAAAAAGAAGGTATTATTGAAACCCTTTATGGAAATGCAGCTCAAACTTATCTTGTAGGATATAAAGGTCTTAAAGAGGCAAGAGAATTTATAGATAAATCCTTACTACCATTAGGTTTTGCTCCACTAGACCCTACTATGTATGAGTCAGAGACTATGTATGCATATACTTATAATGATGGAGAGAATAAAATTATAGTTGTCATCGCCCCTTATGAACATCAACAGTTAGGCAATTTACAAACAATAAGATACCTTACTGGTCCTCTTTGGGATTTCTAATTAATTTTGATTTATTATTACTTACACATCTGCAAGGGCTCAATTCTTATAATGAGCCCTTGTTGGTTTTATTACCTACAATTAGTTTTACTTTCAAGATCAATAATCAACACTTTCTACCACCCCAAAGATTCTTTTCTTATTTTTGCAATTATAAATACTTTTATAAAAAAGTATATAACAAACCACTTTTGCGTTAAAGAGCTAATAAACAATGAAAATCATATTATAGATGAAACTAAATAAAGATATCACATTTGATACTGAACGTTTACATTTTGAAATTGTAAATGAAAAATATAAACAAGATATATTTGAAGCTTTAACCCCTACTGTAGCAAAGTTCTTACCTTTTATTCCAACTGGTAAAATTGAAGATACACAAGGTTTTATCGACTATAGCCTATCAGTACTTGAAAAAGGAACTGACATTACTTTAGTTGCTACACTAAAAGAGACAAACGAGTTTATTGGTTGCTGCGGTATCCATGATATTAATAAGGAGTCAATAGCCCTTGGAATTTGGTTAAAAGAAGGAGTCTTTGGAAAAGGTTTTGGAACTGAACTTATCAATGGATTAGAGAAATATGTAAATGACAATCTTGATGTGGATTATCTAATTTACAATGTCGAGAAAGACAATGTAAATAGTATTAAGATTGCTGAGAAATTAGGCTATAAATATCATAGCTCTTTTATTAGAAATATCAGCCAGGAAAAAACATTAAATATGCTGCAATACCGCAAAGAAAATAATAAATAACTCACAATAGCTTTAAAAACAAAATGTTTTTTAAAGCTTTTTTTTATACTTATAAATGACTACATTACCTTTAGAAAATATAGATTATAGTACAATACCCTGGGATCGCCTGGTACATTTTCAAGGAAGAGCAATTGATGTTCCAACTATAATAAATGTTATCGAAAATGGAAATACAAGCGATCAGCGAATGGCTCTAGTTACACTAGCTGGACTTATTGAGCATAAAGGAGGGGTAATTATTACCACCCCTATTGTATTACACTTTCTATTTAAAAAGTTACAAACAGACCAAGCAAATAAAAGTCTACTTTTAAGAATCATACTTAAAATAGCAAAAGCAGTTGCCTATCAGTGGGAAGTTTTCTTAGATTCTAATGAATTTGAAGGTAAAACTTTCTCTAGTGATATATGGAAACCAACATCTGTTTATTTATGGGAGCCTTATCAGAGCAAAGACAAAGATGAACTTTTATGGGCTACGGCTAATGCTCAATTATTCTTTGACGATGCTTGGCATTACACAAAAGAAGTACTCTTGGCATATAAAGACATAGTAGCACAATTACAAGGGATGGATTTAATTAGTCAAGGACACCTAGAAGATCTTCTTACAATTCTTAAAATGATTAAAGATCAAAAACGTCAACCCTTCTCTCTTTCAAAAAAATGGAGTAGCCAAAGACTCATGTTTAGTGTAATTACACCTGAAGATATAGAGCATTTCACAACTCATTTTACTCCAGAAATTTCTCAATACTTAAGCTTTGATATTACAAAAGAAACTGCGCTATTAAAAGAATATATACGCCGCTCTGGTTTAGAAGTAGAAAAAGGTACTGCCTTAGTCTTAGTGGTTAGAGATATAGTGACACACGAATTTTTAGGCAGTTGCGCATTAAATGATATTAATTGTGAAAGCGTAGAAATTGGGCTTTGGTTAAAAAAACAAGCACAAGGAAAAGGATATGCAACAGAGATTGTAACTACCCTTATTGATATTTGCAAAACAGAACTATCAACTTGTTATATTATCTATAGTGTTGAGAAAGATAATCTAAAGAGTATTGCCGTTGCTAAAAACTTAAACTTTACAAAGGCAAAAGAATTTATTATCGAACCCAGTGTATTTAAAAATAGAATGCGAGAAATGAAACAATACTTACTTTATATTTAAAAGTATTTTACTCTTCTTTAAAGCACCAGAATATTTAAAAAAATAAAAACAATCTATTTTTTAACAATAATTAAATAAATAATTATACAATAAAAGTAAAAATAATTCTATTTTAGTAAAACCTTATCAAATCAAACAAACTCATGAAAACAGGAATTACTTTTACAGCATTTGAAACCCTTCACGCTGGCTATGTGAAAATGCTAGAAGAAGCCAAAAGACAATGTGATTACCTTATTGTTGGATTAAATACTAATCCCAAAAGAGAAGTTACTAAGTATGATGAAGACCCTAGGAGCTTAATTGAGCGTTATATTCAATTAAAAGGATGTAAATACGTAGATGAAATAGTTCCATATGAGAATGAAGAAGACTTAGAAGATATACTTCGATCTTTTAAAATTGATATTCGTATAATTGGAGAAGAGTATAGAAAAAAGCCATTTACCGCCAAAGAATATTGCCAAGGAGTAGGTATAGAAATCTATTACAATAAAATGGATCTTCGTCCCAAAAAACTTGAATTTTTCAAGAAAGTAAATAAAGCAAAGTAATATTCTTATAGATTTTAAAAAAGGTATAATAAAAAAACTTGTAGTTAATTACCTAGTAGACTTCTCCCTAAAAAGTGTCCAACTTTTTTGGGGAGAGTCTAGCTATGTAGGTTTTTTTACTGTATTATTTCAATCTAGATTGTTCCCATTTCCATGCACTTAACAATGCATCTTCTAAAGAAAGCGTGGCTTTCCAACCTAAAACTTCATTTGCCTTTTTAATACACGCAAAGGCTTGTGTAATATCGCCTTCTCTTTTATCTACTATCTTATAAGGTAAAACTTGTCCGCTTACTTTTTCAAAGGTTTTAATAATTTCCATTACCGAGGATCCTTTACCTGTCCCTACATTAAATATTTCTATTTTTTGCTTGTTTTCTTCCTTTATTAACCTAATTAGTGCAGCTACATGCGCCTTTGCTAAATCTACAACGTGAATATAATCACGGATACACGTGCCATCGGGTGTGTTATAAGTATCACCAAAGACAGACAATTCTTTGCGTTTACCTATAGCGGTTTGGGTGATAAACGGAATAAGGTTTTGAGGTACCCCTAATGGCAATTCTCCTATAAGCCCTGACTCATGCGCTCCTATTGGATTAAAATAACGCAATAAAACAGCATTCACATTACTTACCTTGGCAACATCTCTGATTATTTCCTCACCTATTTGTTTAGTATTTCCGTATGGTGAAAATGCCTCTTTAATAGGTGCATCTTCTGTAATTGGCATTTTATCAGCCTGCCCATAAACGGTACATGAAGAACTGAAAATAAAATAACTTTTATCTTGAGGCTCTAAATTTGCGAGGATATTAAGTAAAGGCACAAGATTGTTTTCATAATATAATATAGGTTTCTCTGTGCTCTCTCCCACTGCTTTAGAAGCTGCAAAATGAATAACACCTTTCACTTTAGGATTGCTAGTAAAAAAAGAATTCACAAGAGTTTTATCTCTTAAATCCATTTGCATAAATTCAGGGCGAATACCTGTGATTTTTTCAATGCCATCTAATACAGTAATTTCTGAATTAGATAAATCATCAATTATAATTACCTCAAATCCCTGTTGTTGTAACTCCACAACGGTATGTGAACCTATAAAACCTAGTCCCCCGGTTACTACTATTTTCATTCTTTTCTTTTTTGATTAACGCTAAAGTGATGTTTTCGCTTATGTATTTATAAATAATACACTACCTATGCTCTCCTAAACAATTCCCAAAATCAAAGGTAAAATAATTTCAACACATAACATTACTTTATTTTTCATAGGTAAATTAGTTTTTCTCTCAAACAATACAATCACTTAAAGAACCACATATCACTAGTAACTAACTTAAACTCGAAAGATATATGTTTATAAGATGACATTATTCTCAATTTAAATTACTTTGATTCATTTTTAAACACTACATATCTAAAAAATATTTTAAATAAACTATTTCTTAACAAAGTATTTATTTTTTAATTACTTTTACTTTCATTTATTACCATTTATATAT
>NZ_BAEX01000115.1 GCF_000246945.1 Myroides injenensis M09-0166 | reverse complement strand
ACACGTAGTATCGGGTTACTTACTTTATTAAAGCAAATGATTTAAAGAGTTTCGAATATTTATATTATCAAAAGATTTCTTCAGGGCTCTGCGTTGGGGTGGTTCATTTTTTCTTAATTATTTTTATGTTAGATAAGTTAGTTTGTATTTAGTGAAAAAATACTCGTATAGCGAATTATCTATTTTTTTGGTTCGCAAATATGTTTATTTTAGTTGCTTTATAACCAACTATGAAACAAATAAACTATAACCGAAAAAAACTAACAGATCAGACTCTACTTGATTTGTACAAGAGATTATTAAAACCACGGATGGTGGAGGAAAAGATGCTTATCTTAATTCGTCAAGGAAAAGTAACAAAGTGGTTTTCTGGAATTGGACAAGAGGCTATTTCAGTAGGAGTAGTAGCAGCTCTAGAAGAAGATGAGTATGTCTTACCGATGCATCGAAATTTAGGAGTATTTACTTCTAGAGATATTCCTTTACATCGCTTGTTTTCTCAATGGCAAGGAAAAGCAAATGGATTTACAAAAGGAAGGGAACGCTCCTTTCACTTTGGCACTCAAGAATATCATATTGTAGGTATGATATCTCATTTAGGACCACAATTAGGAGTCGCAGATGGAATAGCCTTAGCTCATAAATTGCGAAAAGAGAAAAAGATTACTGCTGTATTTACTGGAGAAGGGGGTACCTCTGAAGGGGATTTTCATGAAGCACTTAATGTTGCTTCTGTGTGGGACTTGCCAGTATTATTCGTTATTGAAAACAATGGTTATGGACTATCTACCCCTACTAATGAACAATACCGCTGTAAGCATTTAGCTGATCGAGCAAAAGGATATGGCATGGAAAGTCATATTATTGACGGGAATAATGTTCTTGAAGTATATTCTAATATCAGTGAGATTGCACAATCAATGCGAGAAAATCCACGCCCTGTATTAATTGAATTTTTGACTTTTCGAAGACGAGGACATGAAGAAGCAAGTGGAACTAAATATGTGCCACAAGAATTAATGGAGGAGTGGGAACGAAAAGATCCAGTGGAGAATTACCGTCAATTCTTATTAAAAGAAGGTGTGTTGACAGAAAAGTTAGATCAAGAAATCCGCGAACTTTTTAAGGATGAGATTAACAGGGATTGGAAAACAGTTCAAGATGAAGAATCTATTGTGCCTAACTTAGAAGAAGAGATAGGAGATGTATATGCACCTTTTGTATATGAAGACAGTAAGCCAAATAAAGAAACGGAGAATATACGTTTTATTGATGCTATCAGTCAAGCTCTAGAGGAATCCTTTGACAAATATCCAGAATTAGTAATAATGGGGCAGGATATTGCAGAATATGGAGGGGCTTTTAAAGTTACAGAAGGTTTTGTAGATAAATTCGGAAAAGAGCGTATTCGAAATACACCTATTTGTGAGAGTGCAATTGTCTCTGCCGCTATGGGATATTCGATTAATGGAGGAAAGGCAATTATGGAGATGCAGTTTGGAGATTTTGTTTCCACAGGCTTCAATCCTATCGTTAACTATTTGGCAAAAATTCACTACAGATGGAATGAAAAAGCTGATGTAGTCATAAGAATGCCATGTGGTGGAGGAACTCAAGCTGGTCCATTTCATTCACAAACTAACGAAGCATGGTTTACTAAAACGCCAGGCTTGAAGGTGGTTTATCCTGCTTTTCCATATGATGCTAAAGGATTAATGAATACAGCAATATGTGATTCTAATCCTGTTGTTTTCTTTGAACATAAACTTTTATATCGCAGTATTTATCAAGATGTACCTAAAGGTTATTATACCTTACCTTTTGGACAAGCAGCTCTAGTAAGAGAAGGAGATGATGTTACAATAATTTCTTTTGGGGCAGGTGTACACTGGGCATTAGAAGTATTAGACATGTATCAAGATATCAAGGCAGACTTAATAGATTTGCGAACATTACAACCTTTAGATACAGAAACTATATATAATTCTGTAAAGAAAACGAATAAAGTTATAATTTTGCAAGAGGACTCCATGTTTGGAGGAGTTGCAAGTGATATATCAGCAATGATTATGGAGGATTGTTTTCAGTATCTAGATGCGCCTGTAAAAAGAGTAGCTAGTTTAGAAACACCAATCCCATTTGTGCAAGCTTTAGAAGAGCAATATCTGCCTAAAGGTAGGTTTGAGAAAGCGCTATTAGAATTAATGGCGTATTAAAAAGAAAGAACTACACAACTATTATATATGAGTAATACAATCACAAAAACAAACTTTTCGTTTCCTAACCAAAAGTCTGTTTATCACGGAAAAGTAAGAGAAGTCTATACTATTAATAATGACTTATTAGTAATGATAGCTACAGATAGATTATCTGCATTTGATGTGATAATGCCTAAAGGAATACCTTATAAAGGACAAATACTTAATCAAATTGCAACTAAGTTCATGGAAATGACTGCTGATATAGTACCAAATTGGTTAGTGGCGACACCTGATCCTAATGTTGCAGTGGGTTTAGTATGTGAGCCATTTAAAGTAGAGATGGTAATAAGAGGATATTTGGCAGGGCATGCAGCTAGAGAATACAATGCTGGAAAACGAATTCTTTGTGGGGTAACTTTACCTGAGGGATTAAAAGAAAACGATCAGTTGCCACAACCCATTATTACTCCTTCTACAAAAGAAGAGTTAGGTCTACACGATGAAGATATTTCAAGAGAAGAGATTATCTCAAAGGGTATAGTGAGTGAAGAAGATTATTTAGTTCTTGAGCAATATACTAGAACTTTATATAAGAAAGGTAGTGAGATTGCTGCTGAAAGAGGTTTGATTCTTGTAGATACTAAATATGAATTTGGTAAAACGAAAGAGGGTAAGATTGTATTAATTGACGAAATTCATACGCCAGATTCTTCAAGATATTTTTATGCTGATGGATATGAAGAACGTCAAGAAAAGGGAGAAGCACAAAAGCAATTATCTAAAGAATTTGTAAGACAATGGCTAATAGGTCAAGGTTTTCAAGGAAAAGAGGGGCAAAGTGTGCCTGAAATGTCTGACGAATACATAAACTCAGTAACTGAAAGATATATAGAATTGTATGAAAAAATAATAGGAGAACCGTTTGTAAAAGCTGATGTATCTAATATTAATGAAAGAATAGAAAGTAATGTTTTAGCTTATCTAGCTAAAAATAATTAAAGTATTAGACTATGGAATTATTAAATAATTTAAAGTGGAGATATGCCACAAAGCGATACAATAAAGAGGTTAAGTTAGAAGATGAAAAGGTAATGCACATTATAGAGGCAGCTCGTATGGCGCCTACTGCAAATGGATTACAGCCTTTTGAGATGATTCTAATTAAGAATCAAGAGTTAAAGGAAAAACTGGTACCTATTGCTATGAATCAACCACAAGTAGCAGAGTGTTCTCATTTGTTGGTATTTGCTGCTTGGGATAGTTACACTGAAGAACGCATTGATCGCGTCTTTAATCATATGGAAGCAATACGCGAGTTGCCATTAGGAACGATGAATGATTACAAGACGAGTGTAAAAGCAAGTTTTGGTAAATTATCTAAAGAGCAACAGTTTAATCATGCAGCAAGACAAGCTTATATTGCATTTGGTATTGCGATCGCAGCAGCAGCTGAAATGCGCATTGATTCATCGCCAATGGAAGGTTTTTTTAATGATCAAATGGATGAAGCGTTAGGCTTAGAGAAGAAAGGATTAAAAAGTGTGACAATTTTAGCTTTAGGTGAACGAGATCATGCAAATGATTGGCTCGCTCCAATGAAGAAAGTACGCTTTGAATTAGAATCATTATTGACGATAATTGAATAAACAAAACGACCTCTATGGAGGTCGTTTTGTTGTTTTAGAATATTGCATATTATCTAATGATAAGTTTTATTTTAAGATGAAATTATATTATGTGTAATTTTTTGTAACAAAAGCTTGTAATAATATATTATCATGGTGTATTTATTCTTAATAAAGAAGTATTCTATATTAGCTTTTTTAGGCAGAAAACTTTATATTCGTAACCAGTAAATTAGTACGTTTTACAATGAGTCAAAATGAAAACAATAAGGCTCTTTCTTTTGAAGATTTCAAGAAGGAGGTAATTCAGGATTATAAGATAGCTAAAACTAGTAGAGAATGTAGTTTACTTGGTAGACGTGAGGTACTAACAGGTAAAGCTAAGTTTGGAATTTTTGGTGATGGTAAAGAAGTGCCACAGTTAGCTTTAGCTAAAGCATTTC
This sequence comes from Myroides injenensis M09-0166, assembly GCF_000246945.1. GTDB lineage: Bacteria > Bacteroidota > Bacteroidia > Flavobacteriales > Flavobacteriaceae > Flavobacterium > Flavobacterium injenense. The sequence continues at coordinate 5,023 of NZ_BAEX01000115.1, read as the reverse complement.
AGAATGGAGATTTCCGATCAGGATATTACCGTGACCAAACTTTTATGATGGCTATCGGTCAATTGACAATAGAACAATTTTTTGCAGGATTATTTGGAGATGCCAATATAGAACATGATCCAATGTCTGGAGGACGTCAAATGGGTGGGCACTTCGCTACACATAGTTTGGATGAGAAAGGTAACTGGAAGAAATTAACTGATCAAAAGAATTCAAGTGCAGATATTTCTCCTACTGCTGGGCAAATGCCTAGATTATTAGGATTAGCACAAGCATCAAAATATTATAGAGAGTTTCCTGAAGCTGATAAAGAAAATAACTTTTCAGTAAATGGAAATGAAGTAGCATGGGGAACTATTGGTAATGCTTCTACATCAGAAGGATTGTTTTTTGAAACAATTAATGCTGCTGGAGTATTGCAAGTGCCAATGGTAATGAGTGTATGGGATGACCAATATGGAATTTCTGTTCACGCAAAATACCAAACTACAAAAGAGAGTATTTCTGAAATCTTAAAAGGATTTCAAAGAGATGAAAATGGCAACGGATATGAAATAATTCGTGTAAAAGGATGGGACTATCCTGCTTTAATAGAAGCTTATAATAAAGCCTCTTCTATAGCTAGGGAAGAACATGTGCCTGTATTGATTCACGTTCAGGAACTTACACAACCACAAGGGCACTCTACATCAGGTTCTCACGAACGTTACAAAAGTAAAGAACGCTTAGAGTGGGAAAGTGAGTTTGACTGTGTATTAAAAATGAGAAATTGGATTATCGAATCTAATATTGCTACGGCTGAAGAATTAGATGAGTTAGATAAACAATTGAAGAAAGAAGTGCTTGACGGTAAAAAAGCAGCATGGAAAGCTTATGTAGATCCAATTATTGCAGAAAGAAATGAATTAGTAAGTGTATTAAATGCAGTTGCTGTTTCAAGTCCAAATAAAGTCTTCTTAGAGAAGTTTGCAAATGATTTAATGACGATAAAAGAGCCAATTCGCAAAGATGTAATTACTGTTGCGAGAAAAGCTTTACGTATGGTTATTAACGAGCCAGCTAAAAATGTATTAGTTGATTTTATTAAAAGTTATTTTGATAAGATACAACCAAAATATAGTTCTCACTTAATGTCAGAATCTGATATTACAAGTAGTAAATTAAAAGAAGTTTTACCAGTCTATAGTGATACTTCAGAAGAAGTAGATGCTCGTTTAATATTGCGTGAAAACTTTGATACTATTTTAGGAAATCATGATAATGTTATGATATTTGGAGAAGACTCTGGAAATATTGGTGACGTTAATCAAGGTTTAGAAGGGCTTCAAGAGAAACATGGAGTAAACAGAGTTTCTGATACAGGTATTCGTGAAGCAACTATATTAGGACAAGGGATAGGTATGGCAATGAGAGGTTTAAGACCTATTGCAGAGATTCAATATCTTGATTACCTATTGTATGCTATTCAAATAATGAGTGATGACTTAGCAACATTACAATATAGAACTGTTGGTCGTCAAAAAGCACCATTGATTGTTAGAACTCGTGGACATAGATTAGAAGGGATTTGGCACTCAGGTTCACCAATGGGTATGATTATTAATGCGATTAGAGGAATGCATGTTTTAGTACCTCGTAATATGACAAAGGCAGCAGGATTTTACAATACTTTACTTGAAGGTGATGAACCAGCATTATTAATTGAATGTCTGAATGGTTACCGTCTTAAAGAAAAGATGCCTGATAACTTAGCTGAGATTAGAACTCCACTAGGAGTAGTGGAAACTATAAAAGAAGGTAAAGATCTTACTATTGTATCTTATGGTTCTACTTTAAGAATTATTGAACAGGCTGCAAAAGAGCTATTAGAGATAGGTATAGATGTTGAAATTATTGATGCTCAATCTTTATTGCCATTTGATATTAGTCATGATATTGTAAAAAGCTTACAAAAAACAAATCGACTCTTAGTAATTGACGAGGATGTTCCAGGAGGAGCTTCAGCTTATATTTTACAAAAAGTTTTAGAAGAGCAAGGAGGATATCGTTATTTAGATAGTGAACCACAAACGCTAACATCTAAAGCACATCGACCAGCTTATGGTACAGATGGTGATTATTTCTCAAAACCTTCTTCTGAAGATGTATTTGAAAAAGTATATGATATAATGCATGAAGTAAATCCAACAACTTACCCAAGCTTGTATTAATTAATTATTATAAAAAACCTTTCGTTTAGAAAGGTTTTTTTATTTTTATAAAATAGATGATAAACAGCGAATTATAATCGCATTTTTAGAATGTAGATTATGCTTAAAAGTAATTTTTTATTAGCATATTAAGTGGTTTTTATATTTAAATTGTTTTCTAATTATTATGAAAGCATATAAAATATCATTAATTTTGCAATTGTTTTTTTAAACATAGATATATTATGGTAAACGATTTATTTGACAGAATACAGAAAAATAAAGGACCATTAGGGAAATGGGCATCGCAAGCAGAAGGATATTATGTTTTTCCTAAGCTAGAAGGACCTTTGTCAAATCGTATGATGTTTCATGGAAAAGAAGTGATTAACTGGAGTATTAATGACTATTTAGGGTTATCAAATCATCCAGAAGTTAGAAAAGTAGATGCAGAGGCAGCAGCAGAGTACGGAGCAGCATATCCAATGGGTGCACGTATGATGTCAGGTCACACAACAATGCATGAACAGTTACAAGATGAATTAGCTGCTTTTGTTAAAAAAGAAGCTGCTTATTTATTGAATTTTGGTTACCAAGGGATGTTATCTATTATAGATGCTTTAGTAACAAAGAATGATGTTATTGTTTATGACGTAGATTCTCATGCATGTATTATAGATGGAGTTCGTCTTCATATGGGTAAGAGATTTACGTATAAGCATAATGATATAGAAAGCTTAGAGAAGAACTTAGAGAGAGCTACTAAAATGGCAGAAACTACTGGAGGAGGTATTCTAGTAATTACTGAAGGTGTTTTTGGTATGCGTGGTCAACAAGGTAAACTTAAAGAAATTGTTGCTTTAAAAGATAAGTATAATTTCCGTTTATTAGTTGATGATGCACACGGTTTCGGTACTCTTGGAGCTACTGGTGCTGGAGCAGGTGAGGAGCAAGGATGTCAAGATGGTATTGATGTATATTTCTCTACATTTGCTAAATCAATGGCGTCTATTGGTGCGTTTGTAGCAGCAGATAAGGATATTATTGATTATTTGAAATACAACTTACGTTCTCAAATGTTCGCTAAATCGCTTCCTATGATTTTTACTAAAGGAGCTTTAAAACGTTTAGATTTATTGCGTTCTAACCCAGATCTTAAAAATAAATTATGGGAGAATGTAAACTTACTTCAAAATGGGTTAAAGGAAAGAGGTTTTGATATCGGTGATACAAATACTTGTGTTACTCCTGTATATTTAAAAGGGAGTATTCCAGAAGCTATGGTAATGGTTAATGATTTACGTGAGAACTATAATATTTTCTTATCTATTGTAGTTTATCCAGTTATTCCAAAAGGAATTATCTTATTGCGTATGATCCCAACTGCTACTCATACTAAGGAAGATATCGCTGAGACTTTAGCTGCTTATGAAGCAATTCGTGAGAAATTAGAAAACGGAACTTATAAGAGAATCGCTGAGGAAACAACAGTAGATGTATCTTAAGTCAAGATAATTAAGCATAAAAAAAGGAACTATATTAGTTCCTTTTTTTATGTCTATATTTTTTTACTTTTTAATAGCTAGTTTATATCCTAAATACATTAGTGGAATAGTACCTGCCATTACTATTGAAGTAGTTAATAAAGCATCAGTGGTAAAAAGAGATACGATTGCGCTCGTAAGAAAACATACTCCTAATTGTAATGTGTTTTGCATAGCAGCAGCTTTTCCAGAGTTATTTGGGAAGCATTTTAGGGCTTCTGAGACAACAATAGGATAACATGCACCATTTGATAGTGCCATAAGACAAAAAGGTATTAAAAGAGTTGTTAATGTGGGAGTAGTTAATACTGATAGAAGTAATATACTTGTTACAGATAGACTATACAAAATAATAAAATAAGGTAATATCTTATTGCTTTCTATTTTGTTTGAAAGATATCTATATCCGTATCCTCCTACTAAAAAGGCAATTGTTTGTGGAACAAAGCTAAAACCTATTTCGCTTTCATTATATCCCAATTCTTTTAAGAAGAATGGCGAACCAGTTAACCAAGCGAAAAAAGCACCTGAACACACAGCATATATAGTAACGTTTCCTAAGTATTTTCTAGATTTTAATAAAGATAAATAACTTTTTGTTTCAGCTTGTTCTTGTTGATCATTTGCTACTTTATTGCCTTTTAATGTTAGGGTATAAGCAATAAGTATTATAGCTATAATGGCTAGAGTAATAAAAATAGATTTCCAACCAAAATGATTTAATAGATATACACCTAATAAAGGCGCTAAGGCTGGCGATAATGCAACTAGTGGCATGATCGAAGCAAAAACTTTAGTTGTTTCTTCTTTTGGATATTTTTCTATTACGAGAGCTTGCCAGCTAACTGCTGCAGCACAAACTCCAATAGCTTGTACTAATCTTAATATCAATAGTACAATTACTGAATTTGAAAAATAAATCCCTATTGAGGATAAGGTGAAAATAGTTAAACCAATTAAGATGGCTTTTGATTTTCCCATTTTATCTGAGATTGGTCCCCATAAGAGCTGCCCTATCGCATATCCTCCCAAGAATAAACTTAAACTAGCACTAATATTACTTTTGGTAGTATCCAGATCTATACGCATTTTGTCGAATGCAGGTAGGTACATATCTGTGGCAAGGAACCCAATAATACTTAGACCTGCTAAGTAAACAAGAAATAGAAAACTATTCTTTTTTTGATTTGGCATAATTACTTTTTAATTTAAGGGGGCAAAAGTAATTGTTATCTTCTAATTAGATGGAGAGATAGCTAATATTAACTTGCAATAAGAATTACTATTACT
>NZ_BAEX01000116.1 GCF_000246945.1 Myroides injenensis M09-0166 | reverse complement strand
ATAATTAATATCGTTTTTTTCATTTCTTTCTTATTAAATATTAGAATTTTACTCTTACACCACCAGTAATAGTAGATAATGGTGCATATTGATAAACTGAAGATTGTCCATATTCACTCATAGATGGATTATATCCTTTTCTCTTAGTAAATAAGAATAAATTATCACCAGAAGCAAAGAAATTAATTTCAGCCAAACCTAATTGTTTTAAATAAGTTTGCGGTAAACTATAACCAATACGAATATTATTTATACTCAAATAATCTGTCTTAGTGATAAATCTCGATGAAGAAGCATTTACATTCACATCAGCATTATTAGACAATCTTGGGACATCTGTAATATCGCCAGGTTTTTGCCAACGATTAGCAATATCTTTATGCCAATTGTTAGATCCTATCCTGCCATTTCCCATTAAAGTAGCATATGAGCTATCATAACCGTATCCACCTAAACTATATAGCATTTGAACAGAAAATTCCCAACCTTTAAATCCAGCATTTAAATTAATACCTCCAGATACTTTTGGTATTGCAGATTTTCCAATGTAAGCAATAGTTGCTTCTGCAGCACTATATGTTTTTTCTTTAGTTAACTTTCCTTCCATTTCAGGATTATTAGCTAAGAAATCTGTAAGTGATACTACATTTTGCTTTTGTCCTGCGGCATCAATATAAGTATAAGTGTACCATTGTGCTTGTCCTGTTTGTGAATCTACACCTGCCCACTCTCTAGTATAAAAATCAAATAAAGAATGTCCTTCAGATCGACCATATAAACCATCTACATCCAAAACTTTTCTCTTACCAGTACTTGGATCAACTGGCATTTCTGTCAAGCGATTTCGCAGAAAATTCCCATTAACTGACAAATCAATATATGCATCTTTTTTCTGAAGCAAATGCCCAGTAACTTCAAACTCTAGACCCTGGTTACGTAAATTACCGTCATTTACAGTCATTAGCGCATATCCTGCTGATGGACCAACACGTCTTGTGAAAATTAAATCCTCAGTATTCTTCACATAATAATCTACATTAATATCTAAGAAACGTTTCAAACTTAACTCTATTCCAACTTGAAACATTTTACTTTTCTCCCAAGATAAATCTGGATTACCAATTATACTTTCATATATCGCTAAATCTCCCCCATAGGTAGAAACATCCCACAAATTTTCGCCAGGGTAATAACTTCCGACTGACTGATCACCTATTAATCCGTAACTACCCTTAAGTTTCAAATTACTAATAACATTTTGATCTAACATAAAATTCTCTCGTGACGCCACCCATGAACCACTAATAGAATAAAAAGTCCCCCATTTATCCTTTTTAAAACGAGAAGAGCCATCGCGTCGAACCAATCCACTTACAAAATATTTTCCAAGGTAATCGTAATTCAAGCGACCAAAATAACTTTCTAAAGTATTATCAAGCTTATATCCTAACGGTGGGCGAGAAGAAGCAGAAGCATTATTCAATTCTGTTCCATTAGGATCAGCAAGATTATTCTTACTTGCTGCATTATATCTGTATTCATATGAATTATTCTCATGTGCTATCATAGCTTCCAAACTATGATCTCCTAATAATTTCTTATAACGTAAAATTTTTGTCCAGTTATAAGTGAATACTTCAGTTTTTACTTTAGTTATTGACCCTCCCATAGAAGCAGAAGAACCATAAAATCTATTACCTAGTATATCTCTAGTCGCGTTATAATACTGTCCACCAACATTAGTTTCAAATGTTAGCCCTTCATATAAATTCACAACAAAAGAAGTACTTACATTCACTTCATCTCGAGTAGTTCTATCTTTACCATAAGTAGCATCTCCTACCGCATTTGTTAATGCTCCAAAACCACGACCAATTCCGTAGTCAAACTCGTCTCCTCCATAGATATCACGTACCTTATTACCTTTAGCATCGCGTAAAAATAATGGATAAATAGATGGAATATTATCAACAAACCAAAATACACTTCCTGAATCACTACTTTGACCATTATTATTACTCTGAGAATGTGTATACCCAACATTCATTTTAGCATCTAACCATTCTTTCGGTTTATGCTGAATATTTAAACGAGCAGTGACGCGTTCATAATCAGAATTAATTGAATATCCTTCATCCTTTAAATATCCCAATGAAGTAAAATATGAAGTAGTTTCAGCTGCTCCCCCCATCGTCAAGTTCCCCTCTATACGACGCGAAGATTGAAAAGCATAATCTCGCCAATCCTCGGGATTATAGCGTCTGGTAACATCAGATCTTACTTTTCCCGTTGCAGGATCAATTAATTCACCACCATTAGCTACATTCCACATATTGTAACGTGGATCAATACCTACTTTCTCATTAAACATATTTTGATTTGCCCAAGCATAAGCTTGTGCATCATCAAAACCTCCTTTAATCTTACCATAGTTTCGCAATGCCTCATGTGAATATTCAGCATACTGCTCTGGAGAGGTAATAACATCATACCCTGGCAAAGCTCTCCAATTAACACCCGTCTTCATGTCTACTTGAATAAAAGACTTATTACCTTTTCCAGATTTAGTATTAATAATCACCACACCGTTCGCACCTCTCGATCCATAAATAGCAGTTGCAGCAGCATCTTTTAAAACACTCATTGATTCAATATCACCAGGATTAATAGATGAAATATTTCCTAAATAAGGAACACCATCAACTACATATAATGGACTTCTATTACCATTAACAGAACCAAATCCTCGAATACGGACAGTAGGTTCAGCTCCAGGTTGACCAGTGGAAGTAATCACCTGTACACCTGCTGACTCACCTGCTATTGCACTTACAGCATTGGCAACATTTTTATTCTCAATTTGCTTAGCAGTAACTTGAGTAGCAGATCCTGTAAAAGATTCTTTAGTAGATGTACCATATCCAACCACCACCACTTCATCTAGAATATTATCATCTGACAACATTTCTAAATTGTGAGTAGAAGTTGCCCCTACTTTATATTTCACATCATTCATTCCTATAAAACTAAACACAACAATTTGTCCTTGTTTAACTTTTAGAGAATATCTCCCATCTAAATCTGTCTGAGTCCCCATCTGAGTCCCCTCAATTACAACAGATACACCTGGCAAAGGAAAACCACCCTCGCTCACTACTCCTGATAGAGTTTTATCCTGAGCAAAACCTACTTGCACCAATAACACAAGGACTAAACTCAAGAACCATTTGTACTTTGACTTCATTTTAAAATATTGATTAGTTAGTTTCACAAATCTATTAATTTTATGTTAATACACAAATTAACAAAACCAAACAATTAATCAATATAACTCTACTAAATTAATTCTTTTAACAAAAAAATATAATTATAAACAAAAAATAAACAATATACACTTCAAAAATCATATAATTAACAATTAAACAAATAATTCCTAAAAAATAAATATTTTTAACAATTATAAAATATAAATATTATATTTTATCAAAATATAATATTCAAATAAAGTTAATTACAGATAATTAATTTAATTCGTTAACATATAAAATACAATAAACCTTAGCTAAGTGAATTCACAAAATAATGATCCTACTATAATCCCAACATGATCCCACAATGATGCCGCTAAAACTATTAGGTATAGCGGCATCATTGCGAGACCATAGCGGCATCATTGCGGCATCACTACAACCAAAATAGTGAAATCGCTATATACATATCCTTAATAAATAACCCTGACAACCTCACCGACCTAACAAAATATAGATATCACTACATACAAAAAAAGCCCAAACAAAAATGTTTGGGCTTTAAAATTTTAAATAAATTGTAATTTTATTGTTTCAATTTATTTTGATCAATATGGCTTGCATTAATTTCACTCTGAGGTATAGGAAAAGCTAATTTATAACTTCCATATTCAGCTCCTTCAGTATATTTTGAGTTTTCACCTTCTTTATCACTACTTGTAATAACTGGAGCAACACCTTCTTTATTACGCATTAAATCATCAAAACGCAATCCTTCAAATACAAACTCTTTTCTTCTTTCTGATAAAATATCATCTAGGTTTAAAGAACTAACCGGTTTTGCTGATTCGTAACGCTCACTTAATAATTCATTAAATAAAGCTAAAGCTTTACCGTCATTACCAGAAGTACGTTGAGCTGCTTCAATATAATTAAACACTAACTCTTCATATCGCATTACCTTTACATTAGAAGTTATACCAGGGTATTTACCAAAATTACGGTAGTTTTCACGATTATAACGATCTGTAGCATTTACAGTTTCGCCTTCAGCTATCAATTGATAGTTATCAGTACCAACTTTTTTGTATTTACCTTTTGAACTTTTGATATAATTATAATCTTGCATTTTTTTACTTGCACGAATATCACTAGCATCATTAAATAAACTAACTAAGCTTAAGTCGATTCCAACAACATCACCATATCCATCATATGAGTAGATATTGTAGATAGAGTTATTTCCTTGATTATTAACATTATCTTGCGCTAATTCGAAAACTGAATTAATTTGTGGTTCCTCAGCTTTAAAAGAATCAATAAATGCACCTCTCGAAATAATAGATCCGCCAATTTCAAGTGCTTGTTCAGCACTTTCTTTTGCTATTGTAAAATCATTACTATCAAAAGCACCAAAGAATAAAGCAATGCGTGATTTAAAACCTAACATAGCTTGTTTTGTCATACGTTTTTTATTGCTCATATCAGTATCAACTAATTCTAGAGCTTTATCAAGATCTTGATAAATTAAATCACGTACTTCTCTTACACTTCTTCTTTTGTAGTTCTTATTATCTAATTCTGCGAAATTAAAAATATAAGGCACACCTAAACCGTCTAATCCTAAATTAGCAACATTCTGTTGACCAAATAATCTTAAAGCATCAAAATGAGCTACCGCTCTAATTGCATAAGCTTCAGCTTTACTTTGGTTTATTGCCTTCTTATCACCCTCAGTAACATCTGATTGAATAGCTAAATTTGCAGAGTTTACAACTTTGTAAATTTGTTGCCAAGTATCGGCTGGATAAATATGATTAGGAGTCAAAGTGAAATTTGACACAATCTGAAAACGATTAGAAAAACCAGGTTTAGCAAAAGCATTGTCACTTCTAACTTCTCCAAACATAATCATATCTCTTCCATAGTAAGCTGAATTGACCATTCTAAAGTAAGCTCCTGTAACGCGCGCTTTTAGCTGAGTTTCATTTTTTGCAGGTGTAGTTTCATTATCAACACTTTCCTGCATAGACGAATCCAATCTATCATCTGTACATGAGGTTAATCCTCCTGTTAAGACAACTAAAGATAAGATTGAAAATATAACTTTTTTCATAAATTTTTAAAACTTAACATTAATAGAGAATACAAATGATTTCACTGGAGGTGTAGCAACACTCACATATCCTGTAGCATCAACTTCTGGATCGTATTTTAATCCACTATCTTTCACCCAAGTCCACAAGTTAGTTCCAATAATAGACATTGATAGTCCATCAATTTTTAATGCACGAGTAATATCAGAAGTGAAATTATAACCTAAAGTTACATTTCTCAAACGAAGGTAATCACCGTCATGTAAAAATCTTGTAGAAGCAGAAGTTGCACTTTTGTTTCCTCCAGTAGCAGTATATTCAACTAATGGCACATCTGTAATATCTCCAGGTTTTTGCCATCTATCTAACATTTGAGATGAAGCATTAGAAGAAACAATAGCAGAAGTAGTATTAGCAGTTTTAAATGCATATTGCTCATAAACTTTATGTCCTCCTGCAAAAGTTACCATACCATCTGCAAACCATCCTTTGTAATCTATATGAAGATTAGCACCTCCTGTAAATTTAGGTAAAGCACTTGCTCCTTGGAATTTTGATTGTGTTTTTGCATCGTAAACACTAGTCTTAGTTCCATCTAAATTATACCATAAAGGTTGTCCAGTTTCAGGATCTACTCCAGCCCAAGTTGGCATATACCATTCACCAACTGAATGACCTTTAATATTAGCAGTATAAGAACCAATAACTTCTAATTGTTTTCCATTTTCTGTTGGCATTTCAGTAATTCTATTTCTTACTGTACCAAAGTTAGCTCCAAAAGAGATATTAAAATCTTCTGAACGAACGATATCAGCATTAAATTCTAATTCAACACCACGGTTGTCTAATGATCCCATGTTCATCATTTGACTTTCGAACCCAGATAATTTAGATAATGTTCTATTATATAGTAAGTCACTAGTTTTACTTTGGAAATAAGCAGCTCCTAAAGTAATGCGATCATTTAAGAATCCAACCTCAAGACCAAAGTCTAATTTCTTTTGTTTTTCCCATCCAATAGGTCCACCTAATTGGCTAGGAATTAAACCAGCTTCTCCATCATAAGTAACGATATCCAAGCGTTGAACATACATATTAGGATTAATTTGAGAGTTACCATTTGTTCCATAAGAAGCACGTAATCTCAAAGTAGAAATTGCTTGTTGTTGTAACATCCAATCTTCCATATGAACATTCCAAGCACCACCTACTGAAAAGAAAGTTCCGTTTCTATCTGTAAATTTAGAAGAAGACTCTCTTCTACCTGTAACATCTACTAAGAATCTATTTTGGTAATTATAATTTAATATACCAACATAACCTAAGTTAGAATCATCAATAAATTCATAAGCTGCATCTTTATTAGCAGCCGCTGCACCTAGAGATGTAAGTCCTTCAAGTACTATTTGTCCATCACCTTGTAAAATATTGCGTTTAGATTTTTGGTACTCGATTAATACTTTAGCATCAAAACGATGTGAATCACCTAAGTGGAATCTATAATCTAATCCATTCTGAGCAATATAAGTAAAGTTTCTTCTAATATATTTAGAAGCTGTTCCTTGATAATTTTTACCATCACCATGAACTGGGTTTCTATAACCACTATAATCAGCTAGCGTATAGTCAATTCCCATGTTTGAAGTAAACTTCAAGTCATCAGTAATATTATATGCAATAGAGTTAGAGTTAATTACTCTAGTTACATCGTTTAAATCTTGATTATGTTTAGTTGTATAAACCACGTTATGATAACCAGATGGAGGTAAATAATAAGAACCATCAGGGTTATAAAGTGGATTCCATGGATTCATCACCAATTTGATATAGTTAGGGTTTGAGAAATAAGCTCCCCCTTCAGAAATACCATTTTGTTTAGTATTAGTAACTTTAATACTTGTGTTGAATTCTACTTTATCAGTAATTTTCTGCATGAAAGATAAAGAAGCACCAATTCTTCTGAAATCAGAACCAATTACAGTACTTTCCATTTTATCATGTGATAATGACGCATAGAAGTTATTTCTTTCTCCACCACCTGTAGCAGAAAAATTAATACTTGTCAAAGGTGCATCTTGATTCTTCACATAGTCTCCCCAATTATTATCAGGTCTACCCGAAGCAACCCAAGCACCGTAGTTTCCACTATTTCCAAAGTTAGCTAAAGCATATTCACCAGCTTGTTCTCTGCTGAAACCTTTATCTGCACCATAAGTATTATAAACACCATCTAAAAAGATTTCTTCTTTCTCACTAGAGCTTAATAATCTAGGTCCTTTAACAGCGTTACGTTGGAATCCTACTCTTGTACTAAAGTTAAACTTAGTCGCTCCTGTTTTTCCTCTTTTAGTAGTAATTAAAATTACACCATTCGTACCACGAGCACCATAAACTGCAGTTGCACCAGCGTCTTTTAATACTGTCATCGACTCAATATCAGCAGGATTAATAGTTGCTAATAACGATAATGATGTAGATGGAGAAGAACCATCAGATGTCTGGTTTCCACCAGAGAAATCCCCATCATACATAGGAATACCATCAATCACATATAAAGGCTCATTTGTAGCAGTCATAGAGTTACGACCACGAATACGAATGTTTTGCTTCGCTCCAGGAGAACCAGAAGAAGCAGACATTTGAAGTCCAGCTACACGTCCTTGTAAAGCTTGGTCTGCAGAAGCCATAGGCGTAGCAGCTACTGCATCACCTTTAATCGCAACCGCATTTCCAGTCACCTCATTTTTAGTTTTAACTTGACCATAAGCCATAACCACAACTTCTTCTAACATCTCTTCATCAGAAGCCATTGTAACGTTATAACTATTAGCATTTCCTACTTTGTAAGAAACATCTTTTAAACCTATAAAAGAAAACTCTAGAATGTCACCAGGTTTAACTTGAAGAGAATAATTCCCGTCTAAGTCAGTTTGTGTTCCATTTTGAGTTCCCTTAATAATAACAGACACACCAGGTAAAGGCATACCACCTTCAGATACAACCCCAGTTAATGTCTTTACTTGCGCAAACGATAATTGCACAAATAGCACCATAACAAGTGCTAAAGTCCATTTAAACTTTGATATCATTATTAAATTGAATTAGTTAGTTCACAAACTTAAAAAAGTAATCTAAAAACTAACAATTCCTTATATTTATTAACTTCAATAGCGTTTAAATATCAAAACCAATTACCCACAATAATATAATAAATGTTAAAACAACAAACAATAATCACTAAAAATAACAACAAACAAAACAATAAACACAACTAAATAATAAAAAAACACAAACAAAACCTTAACAAGGTTTATTTTTTAACAATAGATGAAGCCTAAAGATTGAATTAAGCGTTATCTAGAGTAATATTATATCATTATAGAAATAAATTAATCCATGTATAGTTATTATATTTACTTTTTCTAAAAAATATTATTAATGTTACTCAAAAATTATTCAGGACATATCCTAGAAGCAGGAACTGATGAGGCAGGCAGAGGATGTATTGCTGGACCAGTAACTGCAGCTGCAGTAATTTTACCAGAAGATTTTGAAAATGACTTCGTCAATGACTCAAAACAAATCACCTCTAAACTCCGCTATAAATTAAGAGAAATAATCGAAGAAAAAGCACTAACTTATAAGGTTACTCACATTTTTGAGGATGTGATAGAAGAAATAAATATCCTGCATGCCTCAATAAAAGCAATGACTGAATCGGTAAAGGTCTTAAACCCTTATCCAGATTTTCTTATTATAGATGGAAACAAGTTTACTCCTATCCCTAATTTACCCTATCAATGTATTGTAAAAGGTGATTCTAAATATTTAAGTTTAGCTGCCGCATCTATTCTAGCAAAAACATATAGGGATGATTATATGGATAAAATACATGAAGAGTTCCATACTACGTGT
>NZ_BAEX01000117.1 GCF_000246945.1 Myroides injenensis M09-0166 | reverse complement strand
TTTTTTTTTAGTAGTCTTTGTCTTAAGCTTGTATTAAATACCTGCTATTACTCTTAACTCCTCCATCATACGACCTGCTAGACCGTCAGCATCCTCTTGTGTAGGAGCTTCTGTATAAATACGGATAATAGGTTCTGTATTTGATTTACGTAAATGCACCCATGACGTAGGGAAATCAATCTTCACCCCATCAATAGTACTTACTTCTTGATTGCTATAATTCTCAGCAATCTGTTCAAGAATCATATCAACATTTAATTTAGGTGTCAATTCGATCTTATTTTTACTCATATAATATTGAGGAAAAGAAGCTCTTAATTCAGCTACTGTTTTGTCTTGTTTTGCTAAATAAGTTAAAAACAAAGCTACTCCTACTAACGAATCTCTACCATAGTGAATCTCAGGATAGATGATTCCGCCGTTACCTTCTCCACCAATCACTGCATTAGTTTCTTTCATTAAAGTAACCACATTTACCTCACCTACCGCTGAAGCATTATATTTACCTCCTCTATTTTCTGTTACATCTCTTAAAGCACGAGAAGAAGAAAGATTAGATACTGTATTTCCTGGCGTTTGACTTAATACATAATCTGCTACGGCAACTAATGTATATTCCTCACCAAACATCTCACCATCGTTAGAAATAAATGCTAGTCTGTCTACATCTGGATCTACCACTATACCAAAGTCTGCTTTTTCTTTTGTAACTAATGCACAGATATCACCTAAATGTTCTTTTAACGGTTCTGGATTATGCGGAAAATGACCATTAGGTTCACAATATAGTTTTACTACTTCTACTCCCATACGCTCAAGTAATGCAGGAATAACAATTCCTCCAGACGAGTTTACTGCATCTACTACTACTTTGAACTTTCTTTTCTTCACTGCTTCCACATCAACAAGTTTTAACTTTAAAACTTCATCAATGTGAATGTCCATATAATTATCTTTTCGAACAATTTCCCCTAAATGATCAACATCAGCAAATGAGTAAGTATCTTTATCTGCTAATTCAATAATTTTAGCTCCTTCTTCGCCATTTAGAAATTCTCCTTTTTCATTTAAAAGTTTTAGTGCATTCCATTGTTTTGGATTATGTGACGCAGTAAGAATAATTCCTCCATCTGCTTTCTCCAAAGGAACGGCTACTTCCACAGTTGGAGTTGTAGATAATCCTAAATCAATTACATTAATCCCCAATCCTATCAAGGTATTAATAACTAAGTTGTGAATCATAGGTCCTGAGATACGAGCATCTCTTCCTACTACCACAGTCAATTGATCTTTATCTGAATTATCTTTTAAGAATGTTCCATAAGCTGAAGCGAATTTCACAGCGTCAATAGGTGTTAAGTTATCACCCACTTTTCCTCCTATTGTACCACGAATCCCAGAAATAGATTTTATTAATGTCATAAGTTTCCTATTTTTGTTGTAGTACAAAGATAAAATAAATTACCACAGCCCCTCAGCTATAATTTAGTAAAATACCCTATTTTTAGAGGGGACACAATTATCATATGAATTTTTTAGCCCATATCTATTTATCTCAAGAAGATGACTTATTAAAAATCGGAAACTTCATAGCAGACAATGTTAGAGGTAAATCTTATTTGGAATATCCTACTAGAATTCAACAGGGAATACTTTTACACAGAGAAATAGATACCTTTACTGATAATCACCCACTTTGGCGAAAGAGTAAAAAACTCATTGTACCACAATATAATCATTATGCTGCTGTGATCATTGATATGTACTACGACTACTTTTTGGCAAAAAACTGGCAAAGCTATTCTCATATTCCATTAGAAGAATATGCTGAACAATTCTATACTATTTTACGAAAGCATCAAGCATTGCTCCCTGAAAAAATACAGAACTTTATGCCTATTATGTTTAGAGAAAATTGGTTAGTAAAATATAAGACAATTGAGGGACTGCACTATATCTTAACGCAAATGGATCGCAGAACTAAAGGTATTTCTAAAATGGGAAATTCTACAGAAGAATTATTGCTACATTACCACGAAATTGAGAATGACTTTACATTGTTTTTTGATGAATTACAAGACCATGTTGCCGAATTTACTAAGACTAGTCGTTTCTTACTTACCTAAGGATACATTGCGCTTTTACTGATAAACTGCACAAATTTCCCATCACTTAAATTCAAGCAAACAATGATTACTATGAATAACTCAACATTATTTATAAAAAAATAGTATCTTTTAAAAAACTCACTATGTAGTTAATCCTTTTTTGATTTATTTTTGCACCATGAAATTCTTCAATAAACATCGTATTAAATATTATTTGAATCAGGTTTTTAAGTATTCAGAAGGGATATTATTCTTTTTGAAATCAATACTTTCTAATCGTCAATTCCTATATCTATCTTGTGTTTTAGTAGGCGCATCATCAGCTATTGCGGTTATTGTATTGAAGTATTTCGCGCACTCTGTTTTTCGTTTTGCCTCTTATATTGACAACTTATCCCACTTACCTTATACAAATAGTATTCTACCTATTATAGGTATATTACTAACTGTATTTGTAATCAAAAAGTTTCTTAACGGTTCAATAGAAAAAGGTACTTATCAAATTATGATAGCCGTGGCAAAAAAGTCAGGTATCATGCCTCGAAAACAAATGTATTCTCAAATTATTACCAGCTCATTAACTGTAGGTATGGGAGGATCACTAGGACTAGAGTCACCGATTGCTATTACAGGTGCAGCATTTGGTTCTAATTATGCACAAAATTATAGATTAAACTATAAAGACAGGATATTACTTCTTGCATGTGGTGTAGCGGCTGGTATATCTGCCGCGTTTAATGCTCCTATTGCTGGTGTACTATTTGCTATTGAGATTATTATTGTAGATGTTTCCGTATCAGCTTTTATCCCTATTATGATTGCTTCTGCAACTGGGACAATTGTTTCTAATCTTATTATTAAAGAAGATATCTTATTGTCATTTAAGAATCAATTAGTTTTTGATACGGGTAATACATTTTACTATATTTTATTGGGAATATTATCTGGTTTTTTCTGTGTTTATCACGCACGTATGTTTAGAAAAACAGAAAAATATATCTCTTCTAAGTATAAGAATCACATCTATAAGAGAGCCTTATTTGGTGCAAGCTTATTGGCTTGTCTTATATTTTTATTTCCGACATTGTTTGGGGAAGGTTATGAAAGCATTAAAATATTAACTAGTGATTCACCTGAAAACATTCTAAACAATTCCCTATTGAGTAGTGCCATGGGAAATCAGTGGGTATTACTATTATTTGTACTTGGAGCAGCAATTGTCAAAACTATTGCAGTAGGTCTTACTTTAGGTAGTGGTGGAAATGGTGGTAACTTTGCCCCATCCCTATTTGTTGGATCTTATTTAGGTTTCTCACTAGCTAAATTACTTACACTATTTGGCTTAAAGGATATTCCAATTCAAAATTTCACAGTAGTCGGTATGGCAGCTGTATTAAGTGGCTTATTTCACGCTCCACTTACCGCTATTTTCCTTATTGCAGAAATTACGGGAGGATATGGGCTTATGGTACCATTATTAATCGTTTCTTCTATAAGTTTTGCTATCTCAAAACATATGGAAAAATACTCTATGGATATCAAAAGTATTGCTACTACAGGATTAGTATTTACCTCTGATAAAGACTCAAATATTCTTTCGACTATTAATCCACAAGAGCATATCAAAAATGATATTAAAACCTTAAACCTAAAAAACACTACTTCTGATGTAGTTGAAATATTTACACACACTTCTCAAAATTTTATACCGATACTTGATGAAAGTGATAAAGTAATAGGTATTATTCAACTAGATAAGATTAGAAACATTGTTTTTAGCTCATTTCAGGCTAAATATACACCTATACAAGATTTAATAGAACCAGCGATCATTCTGTCCTACTACGACAGTACAAAGATTTATTTTGAAGCTTTTGAGAAAAATAAATTATCCTACGTAATGGTTCAAAAAGATAAGAAATATGTGGGATATGTCGCAAAAAGTGACTTAATGGAAGCTTATCGTACAAATCTTAAATCATTGTTAATTGATTAATTAACAATGCAATATATCAATATACACTTCGTTATCTTATTATAGAAAGTTTGAAAAGGGTACAAATAAAAAAAGACCATCAAACGATGGTCTTCTTTCTGCAAATTTATGTGATTCGTTTTAAAAATTCTTGAAATAGAACAACAAAACCAAATCCCTTTTAAAGTAGCCAGCTCAAAAGAAATTAAAAAATAAAAAATCTATTTCAGAAAACAAATACACTATAATGTGTTGCGTGTTGAATTACTTTGCCTTCGTAATTCTATAACAAATGTACTGCTTTTAAATTGAAGAAAAAGAGATATCCTTAGTTTTTAACAATTGGTATCCAAAAGAGATACTACTAGTATTACATCATAAAATACAGCTTTTTATTCAACAAAACGCTGTTTCCCGATGTTATTTTTTGTTAAAATATCGCTTGTAGCAGCATATATTAGTACTTTTACATATTCTGTTTTTTTCAATTAAACTTTGATAAAAATAGTTATTTCAAAGAAAATTATAATTTAATAATTAGTTCTAATTACTACATTTAATGCAAGCGAAATTTATAAAAGAACTGCTACATAAGAATGAAAGCTCACAATCTTTCTTAGATAAATATAGAATCGAAAAATACATTGATACGTTATATCACTTTTTATTTCAGTTAGAAGATAAAAAATACTTATCAGAACAAGCTTTAAAAATACGTATTGAGACTTTAAAGAATGAGTTAATATCTATTCTTTTTAACATCAATAACAACGTTGAGAAATCCCACAAAATAGCTGATGACTTTTTTGAAGCAATGCCTTCTGTTTATTTTACATTGCAGACAGATGCACAAGCAATCTTAGACAATGACCCCGCTGCTACTTGCCTACAAGAAGTACATATCGCCTATCCTGGTTTTTATGCTATTACGATTTATCGTTTTGCACATCAATTACAAAAGCAAAACGTAATCTTACTTCCTCGTATTTGGACAGAATATGCCCATAGTAAAACAGGGATTGACATCCACCCTTCTGCCTCAATAGGTAGCCATTTTTGTATTGACCACGGTACTGGAATTGTAATAGGAGAAACTTGTGTAATAGGGAATAATGTAAAAATTTATCAAGGTGTTACGTTAGGAGCAATATCTGTTTCTAAAGATAAAGCTAATACAAGACGTCACCCCTATATTGAAGATAATGTAATAATCTATTCAGGAGCAACCATATTAGGTGGAGACACCACTATTGGTCATGACAGCATAATAGGTGGTAATGTGTGGTTAACAAAAAGTGTCAAACCAAATTCTATTTTATATAGCAAGAGTAAAATCTACTCAAAAGATCAAGAAAATTACCCAGAACCTATTAACTTTATAATCTAAATCAAAAAAAACAATTATAGTATGAAAGTAAATAATGTATTAGAAACCATAGGAAATACTCCTCATATCAAAATCAATAAACTTTTCCCAGAAGATATTAATGTTTGGGTAAAACTTGAGAAACAAAATCCAGGTGGTAGTTTAAAAGACCGTATTGCCCTTGCAATGATTGAAGATGCAGAAGCAAAAGGACTTATTAATAAAGATACAACTATTATAGAACCTACTTCAGGAAATACTGGCGTAGGACTTGCTATGGTTTGTGCTGTAAAAGGATACAAATTGATACTTGTAATGCCAGAATCAATGAGTATTGAAAGACGTAAATTAATGGCTGCTTATGGTGCAAAGTTTGTTTTGACACCAAAAGAATTAGGTACAGCAGGATCAGTAAGTAAAGCAACAGAACTAGCAGAAGAAATTGAAAACTCTTGGGTACCTCAACAGTTCAACAATATGGCTAATCCTGAGATTCACCGCAAAACAACAGCTCAAGAAATATTAAATGACTTCCCTGAAGGAATAGATTATTTAATTACTGGTGTTGGTACAGGAGGACATATTACAGGAGTAGCTGAAGTTCTGAAAGAAAAATTTCCTAACCTAAAAGTATATGCTGTAGAGCCAGCTAATTCACCTGTATTAAGTGGTGGAAAACCAGGTCCTCACCCATTACAAGGTATTGGAGCAGGGTTTATTCCTAAAGTGGTGAATACTTCTATTTTTGATGGGATTATTACAATTGACAAAGATGAAGCTTACCAATATACGAATCGCATTGCAAGTGAAGAAGGAATCTTGGCAGGAGTATCTACTGGAACTTCTCTAGCTGCAATTGCTAAAAAACTACCTGATTTCGAAAAAGGAGCTACTATTCTAACTTTCAACTATGATACTGGTGAAAGATACTGGTCAGTTGCAGATTTATTTGATGAGAAATCAGCAGAAGTAAAATAATATTTAACCCCTATAATTTAAAGGCTTTCAGTTACTTGAAAGCCTTTTTTCATGAAGCATAAAGACAACAATTGTCAAGTCAATAAATCAAATAATCGTTTTAAAAATTAAAGTTGTAATTTTGCGTATCATAACAGTTAATATAGATAATCATGCTTAAAAAATCATTCCTTATTGCAGGCTTAGCTTTTGCAGCGCTAACTGCATGTAATTCAGTCCCTCAAGGTACCGTAGCTACATCTGATAGTGCTTTAAATAACATTGAAGTTAACGGTAAATTATACGCTGCTGTATTCCAACAAAGTGCTGCTGAATATCAAGCATTATGTGCACAGGCTTTTAATATCGCTACTTTACAATTAGACCGCATATTAGAGGAAAAACATGAAAAACCATTAGCAATTGTTACAGATATTGATGAGACATTCTTAGATAACTCACCATATGCTGTCAGAATGGCAAGAGAAGGAAAATCATATAGCCAAGAAACTTGGACTGAATGGACTTCAAAAGGTGAAGCTATTCCGTTATTAGGAAGCCAAGAATTCTTTAAATATGCTGCTTCTAAAGGTGTTGAAGTATTCTATATTACAAATAGAAATCAAAACGACAAACCTGGTACAATGAAAAACTTAGTTAAATACGACTATCCTTTTGCTGATGATGCACATGTAATCGTGAGAACTGCTGAATCAAGTAAAGAGACTAGACGCCAAAAACTAAGTGAAACTCATGAAATAGTAATGCTGTTAGGAGACAACTTATCTGACTTCTCTACATTATTTGACAAAAAAACACCAAGTGAGCGTTTAGAAAACGTAAAAAACAATAGAGCATTATTTGGTAAGAAATTTATTGTACTTCCAAACACTGGTTATGGTGACTGGGAAGCTGCTTTATTCCAATACAAAAAAGATTTATCTACTGAACAAAAAGATAAAATCTACAATAGTAGCGTAAAAGGGTTTTAATTAAAGCGACAAATAAATTACCCCTTTTTAAACGTTATTAAAAAACAATAAACTAACAGCTATATTTACATGAAGAAATTATTTACACTTCTTTCTATTTTTACAATCGTAATAGGATTGAACAGTTGTTCTAGCGATGACAACGACGCTATTCCTGCACAAGGAAAATCTTTAGAAGGAACATGGGAATCTTACCAAGTATCGTATATCGCTTACGATAAAGATGGAAATGAAGTACATAAAGGAACTAACTATCCTTTTAGCAGTATGCCATTTGGTAAAGACCCTATCGTACTAGAAGAATTTATTATTAATGATAAACAAAATGTTATCTTTAAAGAAGTATCTAAATCTGGTGTAGAAACAACAGAAAAAGCTTCAATCATTGATAATAAAAATATAGTATTTGACAATAAAGATCGTGAAAGCAGAGTAATTTCAAACTTTACAATTGCTGTTCTTACGCTAAAGTATAAAATGGTATTAGGTGATACCTACGCAGACATGACCGTTACTTATACTAAGAAATAAAGAAGACTATACTTCAAACTATAAAACAGAAAGCCTTATCAAATGTATGATAAGGCTTTTTTTTAGGAGTTTATCTGTAATTAAACATATCTTCAACTCTAAAAAAGATCTTTCTCTAAAAATCGATTCCCATCAAAAACTTATAACTGATATTCTAAACAAAAGGAATATTGTAGTAGTATAATGTTGGATGCTAACATAAAAAGTGCATCGTCCCTACATAATGACTCTATTAAATACCCCTATTTTAATAGAGGCACTATGGACTCACCATGGACTCACCATGGAGGCATCGCCCATTATTCATATCTAGTTGTACAATATTTGTATAAGTAAGAAAGCACAAAATAACCTTTACTAATTCAATCAAATTTCCACTATTGATTATTTACTATTCAAGTCAGTTAGAATTAAGCTTACATAAAGTTCTTAGATTGTCAAAAAAAGAATCAATACACCTCTAACAAATAATCATTTACAAGTCATCCACCCCCTATTTATTAAACAATTATCACTTAATTAAAGCGTATACAAATAATTTCTCAAAACTACATACTTTCAATTATCATAATTTTTATTATTTGATCTTAGTTTTTTTCATATATTGAAACCCTATTAACAACAGAAAACTAAAATGAAATCATCAAAAAAGAAAAAAGCCAAACCAATTTCTCTACTACAAGCACTCATACCCATGATCTTGCTAATCATACTTCTTGGAATTAACGTATTTGTTTATGAAGATGAAGCATTAGCTGGTAGTAATCAATTTATACTTCTTATAGGAGGTTTAATTGCCATTGCTAT
>NZ_BAEX01000118.1 GCF_000246945.1 Myroides injenensis M09-0166 | reverse complement strand
ATTGTTCATTATTTTTTATAAAATAAATAAAAAATAATGAATGTTTTATTAAACAGATAGTATCTGTTTAATTATTTATATATAGTGTTTAATATTAACAATAAACAGTTAAAGTATTTCTCGAATTGTACCTTTATTAAATTATACTATAAAATACTATTATCTGTTTTTGTGAAAATATATAATAACTAACACTTTGAATTACAGTTGTTTGAAAATAAAGGATAAAAATGTCTTTAATTTTGTTCTACTTATGATTTAGGTCATAAACATTATGTTAAAAGAGGTTGTAATTTCGCATAAAGTAAACTAATAATAGAATAAAAATGAAGACAAAATTCTACACATTAACCATCTTAGCATTATCAAGTTTAGTATTCTTTAGTTGTAATTCTAACGATAAAAAGAAGAAAGCAGATAATCCAATTGTAACAAATGAAAAAACAATAGAAAAGAAAGAAAGCAACACTAATAAAAAAGAAGATTCAACTACGAAAGCACCTTCTGAGCGAATAGATTTAGTAAACAAAGGGGTAGGACCAATCAAAACAATAACCTTACAAGAGCCAATAGATAAAGCTTTAGCTGAAAAAGGACAAGAAATATATAAAAATATGTGTACAGCTTGTCATAAACCAACGAAGAGATTCATTGGACCAGCACCTAAAGGAATTTTAGAAAGAAGAACACCGGAGTGGGTGATGAATATGATTCTAGATCCAGAAGGGATGCTTGCCAAAGATCCATTAGCAGGTGAATTATTAAAAGAGTTTAACGGTGCACCGATGGCTAATCAAAACCTTACAGAAGCGGAAGCTAGAGCTGTTTTAGAGTATTTCCGCACATTATAATTTGATGTAGTAACTAATCATTATTTAAAATATTTCATCATGATCAAGAGGAATTTGAAATTATTATTAACTGGCTCAATCGCTACTTTTATGTTATTTGGATGTAATAATTCAAATAATGGTAAAAAAGGTGGAGCAATAGCTACAAATGCAGCAGAAAAAGTATATGTAGCTCCTGGAGAATACGACGAATATTATGGCTTTTTCTCTGGTGGATTTAGTGGACAATTATCTGTCTATGGTCTTCCATCAGGGAGATTATTTAAAGTAATACCTGTATTTTCTCAAGATCCCGAAAAAGCATATGGATATAGTGAAGAAACTAAACCAATGCTTATGACTTCACATGGTTTTATTCCTTGGGATGACTCTCACCACCCTGATATTTCACAAACTAATGGTGAACTAGACGGTAGATGGATTTTTATAAATGGAAATAATACACCTAGGATAGCAAGAATTGATTTAGAAGACTTTAGTACTGCAGAAATTATTGAGATTCCAAATAGTGCTGGTAATCACAGTTCTTCATTTGTTACTGAAAACACAGAATATGTTGTAGCTGGTACTCGTTTCTCTGTTCCTATTCCGCAAAGGGATATGTCAATTAAAGAGTATAAAGGAAATTTTAAAGGAACACTTTCATTTATTGGTGTAGATCAAAAAACAGGAGATATGGATTTATCATTCCAGATCTTAATGCCTGGATTTAACTATGATTTATCTCATCCAGGTCGTGGAAAATCCCATGGATGGTTCTTTTTTACTACTTATAATACAGAAGAAGCTCACAGTTTATTAGAAGTTAATGCTTCTCAAAATGACAAAGATTTTATTGCAGCTGTTAACTGGAAAAAAGCTGAGGAGTATATAAAAGCAGGTAAAGGTAAAAAGATGCCAGCTAAGTATGCTCATAATAAAATGGATAATAATACACACACAGCAACTCATACGATGAAAGATGAGGTATTAGTATTAGATGCTAGTGAGTTACCAGGACTAGTTTATTTATTACCTACTCCTAAATCACCACATGGCTGTGATGTGGATCCTACCGGTGAATATATTGTAGGAAATGGAAAATTATCAGCAAATCTTACTGTGCATTCATTTACCAAAATGTTAGACGCTATTGAGAATAAAAAGTTTGATGGAGAAGCGTATGGAATTCCAATTTTAAACTTTGATTCAGTATTAGCTGGAGTTGTAGAACAACCAGGTTTAGGACCATTACACACAGAGTTCGATGATAAGGGATATGCCTATACAACATTCTTTATTTCATCAGAAGTTGTAAAATGGAAAGTAGGTACTTGGGAAATTATAGATCGTAAACCTACTTATTACTCTGTTGGACACGGAATGATACCTGGAGGTAACTCTAAAAAACCTGATGGTAAGTATTTCGTAGCAATGAATAAAATTACAAAAGATAGATATTTACCAGTGGGACCAGACTTGAATCACTCTGCCCAACTATATGATATATCTGGGGATAAAATGGAATTAATTCTTGACTTTCCTACTATTGGAGAACCTCACTATGCTGCAGCGATTAAAGCTGATAAGTTGATGCATAAATCACGTGAAATTTATAAGTTAAGTGAGAATAAACACCCTTACGTAACTAAGTCACCAGCAGAAGCAAGAGTAGAACGTGATGGTAAGAATGTTCATATTTATATGACAGCTATACGTAGCCATTTTACTCCTGATAATATCGAGGGTGTGAAAGTAGGAGATAAAGTATATTTCCACGTGACAAATTTAGAACAAGATTTTGACGTACCTCATGGAATTAGTATGCTTGGTGCAAATACTACAGAATTATTAATTACGCCAGGTAAAACAGAAACCTTTGTTTGGGAACCAAAACAAGTAGGTGTATGGCCATTTTATTGTACTGACTTCTGTTCTGCACTTCATCAAGAGATGCAAGGTTACATAAGAGTATCACCAGCTGATTCGGATATTAAGTTGTCATGGTCTCTTGATGATGAATAAAAATAAACTCACTTTTTTTAACAATTTATACACTTAAGATTTGATTAGGGAATAAAGCCAAATTTAAAAGCTGAATAGCCTAATCTTAATACAAAAGGGCAAGGTCTTAACTTTGACTTTGCCCTTTTTAAAAACAAACACATCATGAAAAAGTCTTCAATATTAATGATATTGGGATCTGGATTGCTTTTAGCCTTATTCTTTTTCCCATTGTGGAATATAAAATTAGGGGCACCGCAATACCCTGTTCCATTGGGGATGAATATTTATATAAATGGTATTCAAGGAGTACAAGAGTTTGATTTGCAAAATATAGATGGACTAAACCACTATATCGGAATGAAAACAATACCAAAAGCTCAAGATATGTGGGAATTTACCATCTTTCCGATTGTAGTAGGTGCAATGTCAGTAATTGGAATATTGCTTGGAATAGGTGGATTTTTTAATAAAGTAAAACCACAAATGTTTTTGAGTTGGTTGATTGTGATGGCAGTTCTTGGATTAATGGGAATGTATGATTTTCATTTATGGTTATTGGATTATGGTAGTGATCTCGATCCTCATGCTATTATGAAAATGGTAGATGCAAATGGTAACCCCTTAACATATGAACCACCATTGTTTGGACATAGAAAGATTTTAAATTTTGATGCCTATTCATATCCTCATATTGGAGCATATTTAATGGCATTGGGAATGTTGTTGACGTTTGTTGCCTTTTTAGTTGGTATTAAAAAGAAAAAATAAAGTAAATATGAGAGTATTATCATTTGTTATAGTGTGTGTGTTACTTGTGTCTTGTAGTCCTAAAATTCAAGAAATTCAATATGGAAGTGATGCATGCGATTTTTGCAGAATGGGTATTGTTGATAAAGGACATGCTTCACAGTTAGTTACAAGCAAAGGAAAAAATCTAAAGTTTGATGCTATTGAGTGCATGCTACATTTTATGGTAGAAAATCAAGATAATGACTATGCTTATACCTTAGTATCTAATCTTGAACAGCCAGGAACATTGATAAATGCTGATAAAGCGACTTATATTATATCAAAAAATATTCCTAGCCCAATGGGAGCATTTCTTTCTGCTGTAAGCGATAAAGGGAGTGCAATTAAAGTGACAGAAGAGTTTACAGGTGATATTTATACTTGGACTGAGATAAAAGATATAATGCGCAAAAAATAGTACAATAGTATTAATCCTTTTTTAAGACAATGAAATGAATAAGTATTTATTAGTATTCATATTTACCCTTATAAATTTAGTAGCTCAGGCAAAGATTATTAAAGTTTGCCCGAGTTGTCCTATAAATTCAATACAATTAGCTATTAACAAGGCAGATGCCTATGATGAGATAATTATTGAAGAAGGTGTATATAGAGAAGTTGACATTGAAATTGATAAACCTCTTATTCTCACAAGTAAGAATGCAATAGTAGATGGTGAAAATAAAGGTGAAATTTTTATTATAAAATCTGATGATGTAACTATTGACGGATTCAATATTATAAATGTTGGAACAAGCTATATCAAAGATTACGCTGCAATTAGGGTGAGAGAGAGTGCTAATTTTACAATTAAGAACAATGTCATTAAGAACCTTTTCTTTGGTATTTATTTAGAAAAGTCAAAAAAAGGAAAAGTACTATCAAATCGTATATATGGGAAAGCAATAAATGAATTTAACTCTGGTAACGGTATTCAGTTATGGTATTGCAATAATATAGAAATTAGAGATAATTACGTAGAAAAAGTAAGAGATGGAATCTACCTTGAATTCTCTAATTTCTGTATTATTGAAAACAATATAAGTAAGAATAATGTTAGGTACGGTTTACACTTTATGTTTTCTAATAACGACATAGTAAATGATTGTCAATATATTAATAATGGGGCAGGAGTAGCTATTATGTTTTCTAAAGAAATGAAAATGCAAGGTAATCAATTCATTGATAATTGGGGATCAGCTGCATATGGTGTCTTGCTAAAGGAAGTAAATGATACAGAGTTAATTAAGAATATATTTAAAAACAATACTACTGCTATTAATATAGAAGGATCTAATAGAGTTAATTATTTTCATAATGATTTTATTAGTAATGGATGGGCAATTAATTCAAGAGGAGCAAATTATCACAATCATATAAACTATAATAACTTTTTAAACAATTCATTTGATTTAGTCTATAATGGACAATTAAACCATAATAATTTTGATCATAATTACTGGAGTGAATACACTGGCTATGATTTAGATAAAGATGGGATAGGTGATGTTCCTTATCGCCCGATTAAGTTGTTTTCATATGTTGTAAGTAAAACTCCAGAATCCATTATTCTATTGCGTAGTCTGTTTGTAGATATAATTGATTTTTCTGAAAAAGTTTCACCAATATTCACACCTGATCGCTTGATAGATAATAGCCCAGCAATAAAAAGAATAGACCATGATAAAAATAAATAATCTGCATAAAAAGTTTGGAGAAAATCAAGTGTTAAAAGGAGTGGATCTTGAAATAGGAAAAGGTGTGCTCGCTATTTTAGGACCAAATGGTTCAGGAAAAACAACGCTTAATAAATGTATTTTAGGAATGGTATTTCCAGATAAGGGAGATATTTTAATTGATAATCAAAATATTTCAAGACAATGGGAATATCGTAAACAAATTGATTATTTACCCCAAATAGCTAATTTTCCCAATAATATTACAGTGGCTGAACTAATTGAGATGATTAAGGATCTACGCAATATTAATGATAAGGAAGAAAAAAGGTTTGTAGACTTATTTAAGCTTTCTTCCTTTTTAAACAAAAAATTGAATAACCTATCGGGGGGAACTAAACAGAAAGTAAATCTATTGCTGACGTTTATGTTTGACAATCCGATTTTAATATTAGATGAGCCTACTACAGGTCTAGATCCTGCTGCTTTAATAATCTTGAAACAACTAATTATAGAAGCAAAAGAAAAGGGGAAAACCATATTGGTAACTTCACATATTATGGACTTTGTAGAAGAAATTTCAGACGAAATTATTTTTATTCTTGAAGGAAAAATTTATTTCAAAGGTACTATTATTAAACTTAAGGAGCATACAAAACAAGATAACTTTGAACATGCTATCGCTTCTATTTTAACTGATAATTAATTATGCTTAAAATTTTAAAATATAGTTTTTACGATCTGATTAGAAGTAGATGGAGTTATATTTATTTACTATTTTATTTACTCTTAGGCTTCGTATTATTATTTTTAAATAATGATATTGGTAAAGCAATTATTACCTTGATGAATATCATTATTGTATTAGTTCCATTGATCAGTACTATTTTCGGTATCATGTATTATTACGATTCTAAGGAATTTACAGAGCTGCTACTGGCACTTCCTATTAAAAGATCGTCAATCTTTCTAGGTCAATATTTTGGTGTATCTCTATCTTTATCAATGAGCCTAATAATCGGATTAGGAATTCCCTTTATATGTTATGGACTTTTTGGATCTGGTGTAATTTGGGAATTTGGATTGCTAATTATAATAGGAGCATTTCTTACTTTTATTTTTAGTGCTTTATCCTATAATATAGGGTTACGCAATGAAAATAAGATAAAAGGTTTTGGCTTCTCTATTTTACTATGGTTATTTTTAGCTGTTATATACGACGGAATATTTTTGACAATCTTAATGACTTTTGGGGATTATCCGTTAGAAAATATTACCCTAATAGGAACTTTATTTAACCCTATCGACCTATCTAGAATACTAATTTTATTAGAGTTAGATATATCTGCCTTATTAGGATATACAGGAGCCGTTTTTAAGAAGTTTTTCGGAGGTACAGTAGGCGTGCTTATTTCATTTGTTATATTGTTATTGTGGACTATTGGTCCAGTTTATTTAATTAATCGCACTGCTCGCAAAAAAAATTTCTAAGAGTTAATTATTA
This sequence comes from Myroides injenensis M09-0166, assembly GCF_000246945.1. GTDB lineage: Bacteria > Bacteroidota > Bacteroidia > Flavobacteriales > Flavobacteriaceae > Flavobacterium > Flavobacterium injenense. Next base: position 1,711 of record NZ_BAEX01000118.1, on the reverse strand, counting down.
GTTCAGAAACGGGATGTATTTGTATGTCCCGTTTTTTTAAAAGTTATAGATTATGATTCATAAAAAACTTTTACTGGAATATGGTGCAAAAGAAAAGGTTTTTCTAAAAAATGAAACTATCTTTTATGAAACTAATTATGCTCAGAATTATTATCAAATTATTAGAGGTCAAGTTAAGATTTGTAATGACTTTAGTAATGGAAAGGAATTTATTCAACAGATTTTTACTGATGATGAGTGCTTTGGTGAAGCGCTCCTTTTTTTAGATAAACCATATCCATATACTGCTAAAGCAATTACTACTACTAAAGTACTTGAGTTATGCAAAGAGGAATTTATTCAATTAATAACAGTAGATAGTTGTTCCGCTGAAAGTGTAGTGAAAAAATTGGCTGAAAAACTATATTATAAAGCAGTTATGGCACCAGAAATTTCTTGTAATGACGCTGAGCGCAGAATTATTGCTTTTTTAGAGTTTGATAAGAAACATCACACAGGTGCAATGCCATACAGCCATCCTATCAATTATACACGACAACAACTAGCGGATTTTACCGGGCTTAGAGTAGAAACAGTTATTCGTACTTTAAAATCCTTAGAAAAGCAGGGAGTGATCCGCATTGAAAATTCTAAAGTTTATATTTAATATGATTTATGAGGAAATATCTCAAAAGTTATGTGTGAAATAGAATTAAGAAAATCTTTGTAGTAAAAGAAATAAGACAAAATAGTATTGTTAAATTTATAAAACTGACTTTCTATATTTGCAGATTATAGTAAATTTATTTGTAAATGATAATAAAATACAAGTGTATCTTAGTAGTATAATATGATTTAATAGGGCAAAAGTATTCTCAAGCTCATAAGGTTATAATTATTAACAATATTATAGTGATTATAGGATTTTGTATAATAATAAAGGTATTATTACTAAATTTAGTAATAAGTAAGCTGAGTTTTTTTGATTTTGTTATTATTGAATTATTTCATTTATAATCTACTTTGTAAAAATTAGACCATATTGAAAATAAGAGCATTATTATATATACCTGTACAGTTATAGTAGGACGAGACAAGTATGAGACACGATGTATCCATAATGAGTCCATTGTGAGTCCATAATGACTCTATTAAAACAGCAGGTTTTGATGGAGTCATTATATATTTATGATAGAATCATTTTGGTGTCATCACCCAGATAATACAATAGATTACTTTAGTATACCTTTATTAGTAAGTGTGTGGACCTTTTCTTTTGAGTATTATATAAGTAAGGAACTTAATTATCTTCATTTCATATAAAAAAAAAGCCCCTAGAATTCTAGGGGCTTTCTATAGGAAACAACATATAACTTAAATAGAAAAAAAATTCTATATAGTTCGGATTTAAAAAAACGATAGATTTTAGACTCACTAAAATTAATATCAATCTTATCGTGTTAATGATTATTATATATCTGTTTATATGATAAATCAACAAAACAAAAGTAATAATTCATATTTGTTCAAACTAATGTATTCCCTTAAAAAGTAATTAAACAAATGATAAAAATGGCTTTTTGCGAATATAAGAATTGTGATGTTAATATTTAATTTTTATAAAGTAGTTTTTACATAAATCATATTGATAAACTTTAAGTATTTGATAAAAAAATTTGATTTATAATTACATATTGGACTCTTTATTTAAGAATATTAACTTATTGTTAGA
>NZ_BAEX01000119.1 GCF_000246945.1 Myroides injenensis M09-0166 | reverse complement strand
CAGAGTTGACCAATAAGGAAGAGTTTATCACAAAGATTAAAGGAATCCAGGCTTACAGCAGTATTAGTAATCAAAGTGCAGATGAGAATGCAAAAAAAGTACAGTATGCTAAGAAGTTTAATGATGGAAAAGAAGGAAGCGCTGATGTACTTTTAACAGAGACATTAACTTCTATAGAAAGAGGTAAAGAGAAAGGAAAAGATGCTAGTAGTAACTTTATCGCATATAACTATTTTGATGAAACAGGAGAATTAGCAACTGCTCAGATTACTGTAACCTCTGATGTAATAAATAGTTTTGAACAAATTATCAAGGATGAAAGCGTTAAGAAAGAACTTAATAAATTTATCACTAACTCCACAGGGAATGTTTCAGTAAGTAAAGATGCAATAACTGGAAATATTACAATTACATATCAAGATGGTGATACCACAGCGAGTTTAGATTTGACAAAAGAGGTTCAACGAGTACAGAATTATTCTGAGGTAAGTAGTATAGAAGCAGTAGAAGGCGCAAGTGGAAAAGGAATAAAAATCAATACTAAAGAAGAAGGAGTAACTCCGACAAATTTTGTAGAGACATTAACAACAACGACTCGTTATAAAGGAGATGGAAGTGAGCAGAATGTAGCTGTAGCACCGACAGCAGGTATGATTTATTATTCATATAAAGATGAATCAGGATCTACGCGTTATATAACTGTATCAGAAGATATCAGCAATGACTTTAGTAAGATTATAAATTACGGAGATAACAAAGAGTTTATCGAGAATATCATTAAGGATTATTCCGGAGATGTTAAAGTGATAAATAACAATGGAGATATTGTTTTTGAAATTACAAATACTGATGGTACTACTAACACTGTGAACTTAACACAGCTTATAAAAGATAATACAGCTATAGCTAGTGTCGTTGAACAAAGTGCAGATGAGAATGCAAAAAAAGTACAGTATGCTAAGAAGTTTAATGATGGAAAAGAAGGAAGTGCTGATGTACTTTTAACAGAGACCTTAACTTCTATAGAAAGAGGTAAAGAGAAAGGAAAAGATGCTGGTAGTAACTTTATCGCATATAACTATTTTGATGAAACAGGAGAATTAGCAACTGCTCAGATTACTGTAACCTCTGATGTAATAAATAGTTTTGAACAAATTATCAAGGATGAAAGCGTTAAGAAAGAACTTAATAAATTTATCACTAACTCCACAGGAAATGTTTCAGTAAGTAAAGATGCAATAACTGGTAATATTACAATTACATATCAAGATGGTGATACCACAGCGAGTTTAGATTTGACAAAAGAGGTTCAACGAGTACAGAATTATTCTGAGGTAAGTATTATAGAAGCGGTAGAAGGAGCAAGTGGAAAAGGAATAAAAATCAATACTAAAGAAGAAGGAGTAACTCCGACAAATTTTGTAGAGACATTAACAACAACGACTCGTTATAAAGGAGATGGAAGTGAGCAGAATGTAGCTGTAGCACCGACAGCAGGTATGATTTATTATTCATATAAAGATGAATCAGGATCTACGCGTTATATAACTGTATCAGAAGATGTCAGCAATGACTTTAGTAAGATTATAAATTACGGAGATAACAAAGAGTTTATCGAGAATATCATTAAGGATTATTCCGGAGATGTTAAAGTGATTAATAACAATGGAGATATTGTTTTTGAAATTACAAATACTGCTGGTACTACTAGCGTGAACTTAACACAGCTTATAAAAGATAATGCGAAACATCCATGGTTAATCCAAGGAACTCAAAATTTAGCTACGACAGATGCTCAAAATATTGCACATACTGGTACAGTAGCTATAGGAAGTAATTCTTTATTAAATAATTCAAAATCGACTAATACTAAATTATCTGTTAATGGTGATGTTGTAATAAATGGTAAATTCTTTTCTGCTAACTCTGTTTATGCGGATTATGTGTTTGAAAAATACTTCACTGGGGCATCAGATTTGAATTTGACTTATGAGTTTAAATCATTAGATTATGTTAAGGCATTTGTTGAGAAATATAATCACTTACCAGGTGTAACTAAAATTTCAGAATTAGAAAAGACAGCAGATGGAAACTATGTGATTGACTTTACAGAACTTTCTATTCAACAGTTAGAAAAAATTGAGGAATTATATCTGCATACAATTGAACAACAAGAGCAAATAAAAGTTTTAGAAGAGAAATTAAATCGTTTAGAAGCTCGTTTCAATGACTTTGAAAAGGATATTTTGAATAAGTAGGTAAAATTTTAAGTTGTAATAGTCTGATTTTTTTAGACAATAAATTTTATACATAATAACGAGAGGAAATGGTACTCCCAAATTTTTGGGGTACCATTTTTTATTTTAATCTAAAATAGATAGTGTTTAATAGATTTATTAATAATAACTTCATTTAGCGATTATTTATATAAAAACATCTTTCTATAAATGGTTGACAGTAGATTTTTTAATGAGCTCTTCAGGAAACATTTCTTCTGCGTGTTAGCATAACTGTTTATTTTACAATTGTTGGGAATAGATTACTATAATAGCCTTGTGGCTTTTTAGAAGGTTAAAATTTGGGTATTAAAAATTAAGGAAGAAATGAGAAAGGTTATATAAAATTAAACTTTGATTAATAATTGCCAGATAGACAGTAAATAATAATGAGTCTTAATGCTGTGAGAATTACCTAAGTTATCATATTAATGGTAACTTAGGTAATTAAAAATCCCCAATTAGATAACTTCTAATTGGGGATTTGATTTATATAGTGTATTTACTCTAGTCTTATACAAAATAGGCAGCTACAACTCCAAGGATAATTGCTATTAGTTTATTGATATTAAATTTGTGGTCTTCATTACTTTCAAAAATGATTGTAGAAGATATATGAAACAATATCCCAACTACGACAGCTGATATCTCAGCATAATATTTACTTAAAAATGGTATTTGCTCAGATATTACTGTTCCTAAAGGAGTCATAATAGAAAAGACAACCATAAAGAATAGAATAGCCTTCTTATTCATCTGCCCATTAATAAAAAAAGCTGTTAAGATTACTGCAATTGGTAAATGATGTATTGCAATTCCCCAAGCTAATTCTTGATGTTGACTCACAGGCATTCCTTCTAATAAAGCGTGAATACACAAACTGATGAATAACAGCCAAGGTATTTTATCTAATTTGTCGTGTACGTGTACATGACCGTGTTCTGCTCCTTTGGAAAAGTATTCTAAAATTATTTGAAATACTATACCAAGCATTATAAAGAAACCTATTGTTCCATTAGCATGACTATGCCCATGGTCATCACTACCATGGTCGTGAAGTAACTCTAAATTACTATAGCTATACACATCTGGTAAGAGATGAGTAACAGTTAAGGTCAATAAGAAAGAACCACTAAAAGCCATAAGTAGCTTTAGATTTTTCTTGTTTTTTGGTTGAAGGATAATTGCTATCAAGTATCCTATAATGACTGCTATAAGTGGAACAATAAACACCATTCGTTATCCTATTTAAAAATCATGATTAAACGATCTGAATCATTTTTGTAAAATTTGTGTAATTTGTAGTCCCCAAAAACATCCAGTAAATAGATATCGTTATCCGCCATCATTTTTTCAAAATCTTCTAATCGTAACGCTTTTACTTTTTCTACATACTCATGGTGTTTTCCATCAGCCTCAAAGCTTATTTCTTTGATAATGAAACCATCTTCATATTTTCTTTTCAAATGAAATTCAATGCCATTTACTACTTTTGTTTCTTGAGGGACAAGATTAGCAATTACTTTGTTAACGTTCATAAAGTCAATAACAGCCAAGCCGTATTCATTTAAGCTATCGTGCATTGCTCTTAATGCACGTGCATTATCTTCTTCATCGGGAAAATACCCAAAACTTGTAAACAAATTAAGGATAGCATCATATTTTTGGGTTAGAGGTTGACACATATCGTGTACCTCAAAGTGTAATTTATCGTTTTCAAATTGTTTAGCATTGTTAATGCTATTTTGTGATAAATCAACTCCAGTAACGTCATATCCTAATTTATTTAAATAAATAGAATGGCGACCTTTACCGCAGGCTAGGTCTAAAACCTTAGCATCCTCTGAAAGGTTTAGGTAATGAGCTAAGTTGTCTATTAATAATTGTGCCTCTTCGTAATCTCTATCTTTGTATAAAGTATGGTAATATTCTGTATCGAACCACGATACATACCACGCTTTTTCTTCTTTTGACATACTTTTACTTTAAATCTTTTATTAGCCTGCAAATTTACTTTATTTTTGTGGATTATTGAGAGTAAACAAATTATTCCTTATACAATTATTACAATGGGAAATTTTAAAATGGTTGCTAAGACTTTTTTCGGTTTTGAAGAGACTTTAGCTAAAGAATTACAATTGCTAGGAGCAATGGAGGTGCAACAAGGTGTTCGTATGGTCAGTTTTGTTGGAGACAAAGGATTTATGTATAAAGCAAACTTAGCTTTGCGCACAGCTTTAAAGATTTTAAAACCTATTAAACAGTTTGCGGTTTACAATGAAGCAAATTTGTATAGAGGAATTCAAAGTATTGATTGGAGTGAATTTATTGGAGAGAATGACACATTTGTAATAGATGCAACTGTAAGTTCTGATAATTTTAATAACTCACTTTTTGTAGCTTTAAAATCAAAAGATGCAATTGTAGATCAGTTCAGAGAGAAAAAAGGCAAAAGACCTAGTATAGATAAAGATTTTCCTGATTTAAGAATTAATGTGCATATACAAAAAGATATGTGTACTGTTTCGCTAGACTCTTCAGGAGCTTCATTGCACCACCGTGGATATAGAACGGCTACCAATATTGCACCTATTAATGAAGTTTTAGCGGCAGGTATGTTATTAATGTCAGGATGGGATGGAAGAACTGATTTCTTAGACCCAATGTGTGGATCAGGTACTATATTAACAGAGGCAGCTATGATAGCATGTAATATTCCTGCTAATATCAATAGAAAAGAGTTTGCCTTTGAGCGTTGGAATGATTGGGATGCTGATTTATTTGATAAAGTACAAGAATCATTATTAAAGAAAGTAAGAGAGTTTCATTATACTATTAAGGGGTATGATAAAGCGCCATCTGCTGTAATGAAAGCTATCGATAACGTTAAAAATGCTAATCTAGAAGAGTATATTCGTATAGAGCAAGCAAATTTCTTTGATACTCAAAAGGAAACAGAAGGACCTTTACATATGGTGTTTAATCCACCTTATGGAGAGCGTTTGGATATTGATTTAGAGCGTTTTTATAGAGAGATTGGTGACACATTGAAACAAGGATATCCAGGTACAGAAGCATGGTTTATTACAGCTAATATTGAAGCTTTGAAGTATGTAGGATTAAGACCTTCTAGAAAGATAAAACTGTTCAACGGTAAGCTTGAAACACGTTTTGCTAAATATGAACTTTATGAGGGAAGTAAAAAAGGAAAATATATAACTAAAGATTAAATAACATGGGAGTAGGTACAAAATCATTGATTTTACAATTTTGTAGTTTTGCTTTGTTCTTTGTTTTATCTCGTATTGCACTACAATATTTTACAGAGTTAACTGGATTTTGGTTGCCTTTAATTAGTGCTGTAGTAGCGACAATTTTAGCACCACAGTTTAAAGTATTTAAGACTGATAAGGGAGATAAGATTTGTGTAAAATGGATCTTTATGAAGAAAGTAAAAGTATTAAATTAAAAGTAGAGAGGTTTTAGCATTGCTAAAACCTCTCTACTTTTAATTATTTTTTATAATTGTAATTTGTTAATCGAATATTTCTTTTTTGATATTGAAATAATACTTCTCCATTACCTGCATTTTCAGGAATATTAAATTCTATTTGTGTTCCAGCTTCATTTATCCCATAGATAGTTGCGTTTACAGTACCATCAGTGACTTCTTCAATAGGGAGTGCTTTTGTAGAATTAGAAGTACTTTTTTCGCTTGGTTTTGTAAGTGTTTTTCTAAATAAAATCTCATAATCACCTATTTTCGCTTGACTAAGATTTTTACCAGTTGCAATTACAGTGCTTCCCGGTGCTTTATCGTTTATATTTAAAGCATCGAAAGAGATATTGTCAGGAAAAGGTTCCGTTCCTCCTTTATTATCATCACTGGAGCAGCCGATTAATGATAAGCTTGCAGCGATAAATAATATTATTGACTTCTTCATAATAGTAAGAATTAATTAGTGACTAAATGTATAAAATAAAAGTCAATTTAGAAAAATATAAAATTTCTAATAATAGTTTGGTAGTTATAGCGTCTCGCTTAATTCTTTTAATTCCTCTTTTATTTGTTTCATACCAGTTGTTGCATTCTTTGGTATGATGGTAATATTTTTATTAAACATATTTACTTCAGCAGGAGTAGGATCTATATAATAAATAATTGCATCTTCCTTAGCATATTGGATTAATGAAGCGGCAGGATACACTTGCAAAGATGTACCTATAATAATGATTACATCTGCTTCTTCCACAACAGGTATAGCACGTGCTATTTCGGGAACCATTTCTCCGAACCATACAATATGTGGACGAAGAGAATGCCCTAAATCGTTCTTATCCTTTAAAGTAAGGTCTTTTTTCCATTCGTAAACTAAATTTTCATCAACTTCACTGCGCACCTTAAAAAGTTCACCATGCAAATGAATAACGTTATTACTACCTGCTCTTTCATGCAAATCATCTACATTTTGGGTAATTACAGTAGTATTGTATTCATTTTGTAAGCCAGCAATAGCAAGATGAGCACTATTTGGCTGGCAAGTTAATAGTTGTCTTCTGCGATCATTATAAAATTTTAAAACTAGCTCTTTATTTTTATACCATCCTTGTGGAGATGCGACTTCCATTACATCATATCCTTCCCAAAGTCCATCAGCATCTCTAAAAGTTTTTATCCCACTTTCTGCACTAATTCCAGCACCTGACAGTACTACTAAACGTTTTTCCATAATATTGTTACCTTTGCATTTCTTATTAAATAAATATATAATGAATATCTCTAAAAAGCTATTTCAAGATATTGAATATTTAGAATACTTAGAGTCTTTTTTGACAGAGAGTAGGGTAGAGCGTTTTAAGGAAGTACTAAAAAATCGCACAAGACATATTACTATTGTAGCAGAGGATGTTTATCAATTACACAACACAAGCGCGGTTATGCGTAGCTGCGAAGTATTTGGTGTTCAGGATTTACGCGTGATTGAACAAAAATTTGGTAAGCGAATAGATAAAGAAATTGCTTTAGGTGCTGAAAAATGGGTAGATATACATCGCTATAATACAGTGCAAAATTCGATAGATGATATTCGTGCTCAAGGTTATCAAATTGTAGCTACCACCCCTCACGTTGATGCTTTTCATCTAGAAGATTTTGATATTACTAAACCATCTGCCGTATTTTTTGGAACTGAGAAATCAGGTCTGTCTCCAGAAATTATTGAGCAAGCTGATACATATATAAAAATCCCAATGGTCGGCTTTACAGAGAGTTTAAATATATCTGTATCAGCAGCTATTATAATTCAAAATCTAACAACGCGAATTAGACATTCTGATTTGAACTGGCAATTAACGGAGGAAGAGCTTTTAGAGAAGAGAATTGATTGGGCTAGGAAATCTATTAAAGATATAGACTTTGTAACAGAGCGCTATTTAGAACAAAAAGTATAGCTTACCATTAGGTATAAATAAAAAAAAGAGCAAT
>NZ_BAEX01000120.1 GCF_000246945.1 Myroides injenensis M09-0166 | reverse complement strand
CTATAGCAAACTTCTCATTGGTAGTGTCTAAACTACTCCAGTCTATTGGAGTTTTTTTACCTGTATCAGGATTGATTGTATAAAAAACATCCCCTTCATAAATAACATTTCCATACTTGCCTTTAAGCGCTTTAACTATATGGTTTATCACGCTGTCATCAGTAATAATATCACCGAAATTATGTATTATTTCTTCTAAAATCTTTATTTCAAATGTTGCTTTCTTTTCATTGGTATAAACATATACTCCTTTTCTACTTTTATCTTGCTCAATCTTTGTTGCAATTTGTAAACTACTAAGAGGAATACTAACTGTGTGACCATTTAAATCTTCTAATATCAAAAATTCTTCATCTACACTTAAAGATTTATTTTGATTTTTAAATGCACTAGAAATGTCATCGCCCATTCCAATCCATTGCAAATTTTTATCCTTACTTGCATAGTTCACTCCCCAGTAATAATATCCAGGCAATATCTTAGATCCATCCATTGTTGTATTATAAATTAACAATCCAACTTTAGGATTACCTCCATCAATTACACTCGTATCAATTAAATTTCTAAGAGCAACTTGTGGAATTAATAAACCTTTATTAGAAGCATTTAATTCTAAAATGGCTGATTGATCTGGTTCACGGGTTCCAATACCAACTTGAGCGTATGAAACGTATCCAGACATCAATAATGCTAACGGTAGTATTCTTCTTTTCATAATGTTTTTATTGCCAATTTTACTCAAAGTTAATAAAAACACACATAATAACCTTAAAAACATAAACTTATAAAGTTATTTTATCAAAAATTAAAAGAAAAACCTCAATAAAAACAAAGAATTCAAACAAAATAGGATAAACAAGTAACTATGTGAAATAAACACTATTTATGTCAATAAAAACACAATAAAAAACCTAATATTTATCAAAAAAAAAGAAAAAAAAACAAAATAAAGATAAAAAACATCGTAGAAACAATAAAAAACACCCAAAATAAAATGGTATATAAAATATTTTAACGCTAAAATTAATAATGTAGTCTCCTATTTTAATAAAATAACACTCTATAGAACCACTTTTTAAAAATAAAATATTTGTCATTCAATAAAACTATAAATACCTAATTCACAACATTTAACTAACCTATATCTCATAAAGCTAAGTAATCTGCTCTATCATAACCAAACACAAAGAGCCCATTCTAAATTTAGAATGGGCTCTTTGTGTGTGATATATACCTTATTATTATTTCTTTAAATACTTACGATATTTTATGTAAGAAAAGGTACTAAGACTCACTGCAAATGCTAATGACCACCACACAGCAGAAGGAGTAATCATCTTATCTCCAGATGCGTATGAATGAAGTCCACTTAAATAGAAGTTAACTCCAAAATAAGTCATCATAATTGAATAATAAGCAAATACACTGAATACATTATAAATCCATGTACCTCTCATTGCAGGAACTAAACGAGCATGGATTACAAAAGCATAAATCATGATACTAATTAATGCCCATGTTTCTTTTGGATCCCATCCCCAATAGCGTCCCCAACTTTCATTGGCCCATTGACCCCCTAAAAAGTTACCTATCGTTAATAACACTAACCCTACTGTAAGTGCCATTTCATTGATATAAGTAAGCTCTTTAATATTCATATCCATTTTCTTTTTATTCTTCTCATTTGTCATAATCATAAGAAGAAGCGCTACTACTCCTAGTATCATTCCTAGCGTAAATGGTCCATAACTACCTACAATTACTGCTACGTGAATGATTAACCAATAAGAATTAAGCACTGGCTGTAAGTTTGAAATTGCAGGATCCATATAGTTTAAATGTGCACCCCATAATATCATACCTGCAACAAAAGCTGTTGAAGCCACTGTTAGTTCTGATTTACGTCCAAAATACAATCCAAACAACGCTGTCGCCCAAGCAACATAGATCACAGACTCATAAGCATCACTCCAAGGCGCGTGCCCCGAAACATACCATCTAACACCAAGACCTATTGTGTGAATAATAAATAGTAGCCAAGTAGACCATATACCTATTTTTACTAGCTTTTTATTAATTTTTCTAGCCTTAATAACATCTGATACAATAAATACAAACATAAATATTGCAGCCAACATATAGTATTTATACAACGTTTTGAAAATATCATATTTATTATATAATATTTCAAACTGTATTTTTTTCTCTGATGGAATTACAGTACTTCCATAAGATTGTTGGTATTTTTTTAAATGACCTAAGTACTCTTCTGCTTTAGAATAATCTCCTGATTCTTGAGCCTCAAATAATGCAGGCACATACATACGAGGTAATATACTCTTTACAAATAAAGAATCCATACCTGTAAAACCTGCTTCATTTACTTCTAAAGGTGAAACCCATTTATCATTATCATGACCAGGTACAGGAAATACAGTTAACATTCTAGAACTGAATGCTGCATTTAACAAAGCTATTTTACCATCTAAATCTAAGAAGTCTGTTTGAAACTTGTTCTTAACAGCCTCATGATTCGCTTCATCTACATATTTATCTAATTTATAGTTTGCGTTCTCATCAAAGAAGTCAATAAAAGAAGCTTGTTTAGTGCCTTTTGGAAGCCCTAATACCTCAGTTACTTTTTCATTATGTAGAGGTAATGTTACGATAGGCACGTAATACCAAAAGTTTGGTGCACCTTGCATTTGTTGAGCAACTGTAAACTGTGTCATCGAAAGAAATACTTGATCAGGCGTAAGTCCATTAAATGTTTCTTTCTTATATACTTTACGTACTAATTCTGATGAAAACGTATTAATAGGTTTCATACGACCACCAAAATCTTGTATAACTAACTCACCAAACTTAGCAGCATGCTCTTTAGTTACAGCAGTAGCTTGTACTAAAGAATCGATTACTCTTTGTGGTAATTTTTCAGGTGTTTTATGAGTATGTTGTGCAAAAGCTCCCAATGATAAAAACAACATTAATACAGTTAACATTGACGCTTTTTTCTCTCTTAATTTGTTTAATTTACGTTTCAAATCTCCAAATCTAGTATTCTTATCAAATAAAATAGCAAGCATTCCTACGTATAAGAAGAAATATCCAACATAGGTAAAAGATGTTCCCCAGAAATCATGGTTAACAGATAATTTAGTTCCTTTCTCATCTCTATCAAATTCTGCTTGGAAGAATCGGTACCCTTTGTAATCTAAAATATTGTTCATGTAAATTCGAGCATCGAAACTTTCAGCTCCATCCATTACGGTAACTTGACTTTCGAAAGAAGAATAACTGCGTTCTGTACCAGGGTATTTCTCTGCAATAAACTTATTTAATTTAACTTGGAAAGGTGTAGTATAAACCTTACTACCATACATAATAGTAAATTCTAAATCTCCCAACTGAAAAGATTGTGGTTCACCTACTCTTCCAGCTTTACCTTTTAAGATAACATCATGCTCTTGCCCTTGACTTCTAACAGTTACAACTAAAGCATCAATATTCATTTTATTCTTGTAATCTCCATCAGATACTAATCCAATCTTGCCTTTTATAGGTTGATCTGGCATTACGAACTGTGTACCTGCCATATTGTATAAGGATCTGAAGTTTAGAGGTTGTTTTTCGTCTGCGGTAACTTCACCAGTAGACTGATCAGCCATCTTCATATAACTCCCTGCAAAAGGAGACATGATAAAAAACTCTCCATTTTCTTCTATAATATTGATAGCTCCAGGAGTCTCTTTATTATAGGAAAATAAAACATTGTGAATACTTGATACTTCACCTTCTGTCAAATAGTGTTCATGTCTCTCACCATCTCCAGATTCTACAAGTTTCAAGAATTTTGTTCCATTAGGATCTGCTTCAATTACTTCTTGAGCTCCCATTATAAAGTCTTTAAATTCTATTTCAAAAGGAATATTATTAAAGTCTTTTTTCATTTTAAAGTGGTTATTAGCCACTGGGGAGAACATAACTTCTTTTTCAAAAGTTCGTCTTCTTGTTTCACCTTGGTAATCTCCATCTGCCATTACCGTTAAGAAAGTTCGCTCTGAATAGATACTATCCACTGTCTCCCCTTCTCTGATAGGCATCATACCTTCAAAACTTATATAACGAGTAATTGCTGCACCAATTAAAATAAGGATAAAAGCTGCATGCAGCATGAGTGTCGCCCATTTTTCCTTAGTTAATAATCGATATCTTTTAATATTACCAATAAAGTTCAGTAAGAAAATTAACATTATAATTTCAAACCACTTTGTATTGTAGATTAAAATACGTGCTGTTGTCGTGTTGTAACGATCTTCAATAAAGGTTCCTATTGCTAAAGCGGCTGCATAAACGATAAAAAGAACAGCCATTAACCGTGTTGAAGAAAAAAAGGATATAATCTTTTTGTCCATGAGTTGTTAATACGTTGTTTTACAATCCAACAAAAATAACCAAAAACCCCAGTTTATCAGTATATTTAACTTATATTTTAGTAATGAATTTCTTCTGACTTATAATTATTTTAATTTACATTTGCGTAGCTTTTTATTGCAATCGAACAAAATGATCATATAGATATAAAAAGCTTTTATGCTATATAATTTAAATTTTCAACTATGCCAAAAATTTCGCAAAAAGGTATTAACATGCCTGAGTCACCAATTAGAAAATTGGTTCCATATGCAGAACTTGCTAAAAAGAAAGGTAACCATGTTTACCATTTAAATATTGGACAGCCTGATATCAAAACACCTGAAGTAGCTCTTCAAGCTGTGAAAGATGCTCAAATAGAAGTTTTGGAATATAGTCATTCTGCTGGATTTGAAAGCTATAGAAAAAAACTAGCATCTTATTACCAAAAACACCATTTAGATATAGATTACACAGATATCATTATTACAACTGGTGGATCTGAAGCCTTATTATTTGCAATTGGTAGTATAATGGATCCAGGAGATGAAATCATTATTCCTGAGCCTTTCTATGCTAATTACAATGGTTTTTCTACATCAAACGGAGTTAATATTGTACCTGTTATGTCTACGATAGATAACGGTTTCGCTCTTCCTCCTATTAGTGAATTTGAGAAATTAATCACGCCTAAAACTAAAGCAATTCTTATTTGTAACCCAGGTAACCCAACAGGCTATTTGTATTCAAAAGAAGAAATGGAACAACTTACTGCGTTGGTTTTAAAGCATGATTTATTTATCATCGCAGATGAAGTTTACCGCGAGTTTGCTTATGATGGATACAAACATATTTCTGTGATGAGTATCCCAGAATTAGCAAACAATGCTATTATGATTGATTCAGTTTCTAAACGCTACAGTATGTGTGGTGCTAGAATTGGATGTATCGTTTCAAAAAACAAGGAATTAATGAATGCTGCAATGAAATTTGCACAAGCGCGTTTATCGCCTCCTACCTATGAGCAAATTGCAGCAGAAGCAGCCCTAGATACTCCACAGTCTTATTTTGACGAAGTTATTACTGAGTATAAAGAGAGAAGAGATGTTTTCATCAATGCTCTTCAACAAATTGATGGTGTACAAGTAACGGTACCACATGGATCATTCTACTGTGTAGCTAAATTCCCTGTAAAAGATGCTGATCATTTTGCTAAGTGGTTACTAGAAGATTACAGCCTTAACGGTGAGACAGTAATGATTGCACCAGCTGCAGGTTTCTACTCTACACCAGGCGTAGGATTAAATGAAGCTCGTATGGCTTATGTTCTTAAAAAAGAAGACTTAATTCGTTCTGCTGAAATTTTAAAAGAAGCTTTAGTAGCTTATAAAGAAGTAGAAAAATAATTTACTAAAATTACCATAAATACAATACTTTAATTCTTAGTATTATCAATACAAAAAAGAAAGTTCTCAAAAATAACGAGTACTTTCTTTTTTTTTATGCACTATTCTTATAAATTTGAAATTAACCAAATAAAAAAACAATACATTTCAAATAATGATGAATAGACGTAACTTTTTACAAAACACTGCTATTGCAGGATTTGGATCATTAATACTGCCCAACTCACTTTTTGCTTTTAATAGTCAAACCAGTAAAGTACGTATAGGTATGATTGCGGTAGGACTAAGAGGACAAGTACACCTTGACGAATTACTTAAACGCGATGATGTAGAAGTAGTAGCCATGGCTGATCCAGATGACAGAATGATTAAAAGAGCTCAAAAGATAGTTAATAATCACAATAAGAAACAGCCTGAAGTGTATCAAGATGGCGATTACGATTACCGCAATTTACTAAAACGTACTGATATAGATGCTGTTATCATTTCTTCACCGTGGGAATGGCATGAAAGACAAGGAACTGAAGCTATGCGTGCAGGTAAAATTGTAGGTATGGAAGTGTGTGGAGCTATGACCCTAGAAGAATGTTGGAAATATGTTGACACATTTGAAGAAACTAAAGTACCATTAATGATGTTAGAAAACGTGTGTTACCGCAGAGATCTAATGGCTATTTTTAATATGGTTAAAAAAGGAAAGTTTGGCGAATTAATACACGGTACTGGAGGATATCAGCACGATTTAAGAGATGTTTTATTTAATGATGGTGTACAACCTTATGGCGGAGGTGTAGAGTTTGGAGATAAGGCATTCAGTGAAGCAAAATGGCGTACTAATCACTATGTAAATAGAAATGCAGAGCTTTATCCTACACATGGTTTAGGTCCTATCTCAGCGATGTTTGACGTCAATAGAGGTAATAGAATTACGCATTTAACATCTATGGCATCTAAAGCTAGAGGATTAAATAAATATATCGTTGAAAACGGTGGTGAAAACCATCCAAATGCAAAAGTTAACTTTAAGCTTGGAGATATAATCACCACTACTTTAAAATGTGAAAATGGAGAAACTATTGTTCTTACACATGATACTTCTCTTCAACGTCCCTATAACTTAGGATTTAAAGTACAAGGAACAGAAGGAATATGGCAAGAAATTAGCTCTGGAGGTATCGATAAAGGATTTATTTATTTTGAAAAAGAGATGAATCATTCTCATCAATGGGCTAACTCAAAAGAATACTTGACTGAATACGACCATCCTTTATGGAAAAACCACGCTGCAAAAGCAGAAGGCGCAGGTCACGGAGGGATGGATTACTTCTTGCTTAACGCTTTTGTAGAGAGTATTAAACGCAATATAGAATTTCCTTTCGACGTTTATGACTTAGCTACTTGGTATGCTGTAACTCCCCTTAGTGAGAAATCAATTGAGGAAAATGGTCAAGTACAGTTAATGCCTGACTTTACTAGAGGGAAATATATAGACAGAAAAACTGTGTTTGGATCCAACAACGAGTACTAAAAATAACTTAACCATACATTTAAAACAATAAATAGAAAGTGATGTTTATTGCTAGATAAACATCACTTTCTATTTATACCCCCTATTGCATTCTATTATCAATCAAAATAATTCATATTTTTAACAACTTTAAAACAAAAAATAGTTAAATAGTTAAATAGTTAAACAATTAAACAAATAATTAACTTTTTAGCAATATTTACAAATTGCTATAATAAAAAAAACATACTACCTATTTGATGGTAATTATAAGAGAGGACCTTATACTAAAGAGGATTTAGAAATGATGAATATTAAATCTGACTCACTAATATAGGATGAGGATTTAAACAAATGGTCTGAAGCTATAAACTTTCCTGATACTACGTGT
>NZ_BAEX01000121.1 GCF_000246945.1 Myroides injenensis M09-0166 | reverse complement strand
AGTGTTAATTGAAATGATAAAGCGATCTATTATTTTTAATTGGTTTAAATAATTTATTATATTCGCAAAACATTAAAATAGATACCCTATGAGTTCAAATACTATAAACCCAAATTTTGACCAAAAAAAGGTTAAACCTAAAGCTCCAAAAGTAGAAGAATTAATTAATGAAGTAAAATCTGTAATGATAGCTACTATTAATGAAGACGGAACTCCACTAGTTAGTACAGCTCCTTACTCACGTGTAGGTAATGATTTCCAAGTTTTAGTTTCTTTTATGGCTAAGCATACAAAAAACTTAAGAGATAGAAAAAAAGTATCTTTCATGTTTGTAGAAGACGAGAGTTCTTCAAAACAATTATATGCTCGTCACAGATTAACAATTGAAACTGAAGCTGAATTAATAGAAAAAGAAAACCCTTTATACGACAAGGCTATCCAAGACTTAAGAGATAGACACGGTAAAGTAGTTGAGATCTTAGATAATCTTGAAGACTTCATCATGTTTAATTTTAAACCTATCAAAGGATCTTATGTAAATGGATTTGGTAGTGCATACTTCGTAGATGAAAACCTAGAAGTTATGGAACACAGAAGAGGTGCTCACGGTCAACATAATGTAGAACAAAAATAATACATTAAGAAACAATATAACAAAGCCTTTATATCCATGATGTAAAGGCTTTTTCTTTTGTATTAATAGGCGTAGATTTGAATACTATTCTTAGTAACATTAAAAGTTCAATAAATGAGTCAAGTACATATTAGGTGCTCTGAATGTGGTAAATTCAACAAAAACACAGAGCTGTGTGAATACTGCGGTGCTGTGTTATGCGTAATAAAAAAACGTACGTTAGAAAGACAACATATTGAACAAAAACGATTGAAAGAAGAACTTGAAAAAGAACCTTCTAAAATAGATAAGATATTTATAAAAATGTCTAGACATCCCAATGTATTAATACGGTTAATATTTACAATACTTAATGCTATTTGGATAGGTGTAATGGCTATTGCAATGTTTATCGCATGGTTAATGAGTTTAATTGTAGCATGAGGACAAGCAAAAAACATATCCCCTTTTTCATTATGCTAATTATTGCAACAATAGTTTATATATTTCAACGTATAGCAATTCCGCTGCCTACCATTATCAATAATTACTTAAATGACTTACTAGCAATTCCGCTTACTTGTTGGACTATTTTACTTCTCATTAGGTTATTAAAAAAGCAAAACTTTATTCTGTCTCCGCTTATGATTATAGCAGTTACACTATATTTTTCTATTTATTTTGAATGGTATTTACCTCAACATCATCACAGATATACAGGTGACTACTTGGATGTATTATGTTATAGTGCGGGAGGAATTATATACTTTCTTTTACAAAAACACCTGTTTTTTACGAAAACGAAAATACATTACGCTACAAAGGACTGATTATTCAATAATATGCAATAATCCTAGACACTCACTCAATAATAATTACTTACAAAATACTATTTAAGTATAATAAAATAATAAACATAACGTTTTTATATTGATAATCTTCTTAAATTAGGAGTCCCAATGCAAAATAAATGTAAATACTATTTTCATGAATAGTTTCATTTTGCACTATATTAATAAAACATTTATCATGATGAATATTAAAATTGCAGGATCAGGTTGTTATATCCCTACTAAAGTAATAACAAACAATGACTTCGACCAATTTGACTTTAGAGATGAACACGGAATAAGCTTAAAAGACAATAATGAACGAATAGCTAAAAAGCTTCAACAAATTACAGGAATTGAGGAAAGACGTTATGTAGAAGACAACTTAACTAATTCTGATATTGGCACAATAGCTAGTAGAAAAGCTATTGAAAATGCCAACATTAATCCTGAAACATTAGACTATATTATATTTGCACATAACTTTGGTGATATAAAACATGGGACTATTCAGTCAGATATAGTACCTAGCTTGGCATCACGCGTTAAACATAATCTTGGAATTAAAAACCCTAACTGTGTTGCATTTGATGTTCTTTTTGGATGTCCTGGATGGCTACAGGGAGTAATTAATGCCTATGCATTGCTAAAATCAGGTTTAGCTAAAAAATGTTTAGTCATCGGTGCGGAAACATTATCACGTGTAATCGATTTACACGATCGCGATTCAATGATATATGCAGACGGTGCAGGAGCAACAGTTCTTGAACTCACAGATGAGCCTGGAGGAATTCTATCTTTAAGTAATGCAAGCTATACTTTTGAGGAGGCGAACTATATCCACTTCGGTAAATCTTATAATCCAGATCTAGATCCAGATACTAAGTACATTAAAATGTACGGCCGCAAAATATATGAATTTGCTCTAACTCAGGTACCACAGGCAATGAAAGACTGTGTTGACAAAAGTGGGATTGATATATCAAAAATTAAAAAAGTAATCATTCACCAGGCAAATGAAAAAATGGATGAAGCTATTGTCAAACGTTTCTATGAGTTATACGAAATGGAAATGCCAGAAAATATTATGCCTATGAATATTCGAAAACTAGGTAATAGTAGCGTAGCAACACTTCCTACCCTATACGATATGATCGTTAACAAACAAATAGAGAATCATACCTTTACAAAAGGAGATATTTTATTATTTGCTTCAGTAGGAGCAGGAATGAATATTAACGCTTTTGTATATCAACTATAACATGCAATACTTAAAAAATTAAAATAGGCTGTCAAGTAATTGACAGCCTATTTCTTTTACAACATCTATTTATTCTAAAAATAATTACTTTTCATACTTCTCTTCTGTTTTTTCTATTCAAGAAAAAAACAACCATTATTATAAGTAAAAGGATATAACAACTTATCCTAACAATACCAGAATCAAAGACATCAAACAAATCTATAATTAGTAAGATAGTAACAATGACGAAAACAATTAATAATATTTTATTTTTAATATTCACTGATTATAATGTTTGATTCTTTTACTTTCAAAAATAAAATAATTCATTAAAAATACAAAAATTTACGTACTTTCTTATTTCGAATAAATTACTCACGCCTAGTAATAAGGCAATAAAAATACACTTCTTAACCTATCTTCAACCAACAAGATGCATGCCATCTTCTTAATAAAAAGTATTCTTACTATTAGAATTTATTATTATTTTAAAAATCTAGTATTTGATTTTTATAACTTTACAATTCAAAAAATCATAACGATGAGTCATACCTTAGAGACGATTAGTGACTATTACCGCAATCCCAATCTAATAAAAAACCATGCACTTGCTGTAGATAATTACGAATGCGGTAAATCGCATTTTAATATTAATCTTCGCAAATTTTGTGGATTCAAAACGCCATTCAATAGACGAGATTACTACAAAGTCAGTTTAATTATTGGGACTGGAGAACTCAAATATGGTATGCACAGTATTATAATTGATAAACCTGCATTATTTTTGCCTTGCCCAACCATACCTTTTGAATGGAAGTGCATTAGCAGTGAACAAAGTGGATATTTTTGTTTATTTAATCAAGAATTTCTTAATGAACATATTTCGCTAGATATTTTTAAAAAAAGCTCCTTATTCAAAGAATGGAGCAAGCCACTTATTTTTTTAGACGAAGAACAAGTAGAATTAGCTAACACTTATTTCAAACATATGTATGATATGGCTGCTAGTGAGTATCCATTAAAGTTTGAAATGATAAAAAACTTACTTTCTCTTTTATTACATCAAGCTTTACAATTAAAAGTGGAGGATACAGATATTACTTTAAATAATAGCTTTACTCGAATATATAGACTTTTTGACAATCTATTAAATCAGCAATTCCCCTTAGATTCTCCTGCTTATCCTTTGCAATTAACAAAGCCAACCGATTATGCTAAATTCTTAAATATACATGTCAATCACTTAAATGCTTCTATCAAAAAAGCTACTAATAAAACAACTTCTCAATTAATAAAAGAAAGAATATTAGAAGAAGCTAAAAACTTACTTATTCATACAAATTGGGACATTGCCGAAGTAGGATATACCTTAGGCTTTGATCAACCTTCCTACTTTAATAATTTCTTTAAAAAACAAACAAAAACAACACCAAAGCAATTTAGAATATCCCATAGCAATATTTGATTTTTATAATTATGCCTTTGACTTTTTTAATATGAGATTATCTTTATACTTTTAAATTTGTGCTCTAAACTCACAAATATTTTATATGCTTAGAGAGGCTTCTCCTCAAAGAAAGAAACTAGCAACTATTCTAGCTTTTTTTTCAATACCCCTATCTGGTTTTGTAACCGATATTTATTTACCATCATTCCCATCTATGGCAAGCGGTCTTGCTGTATCTGAGAAAGAAATACAACTCACCCTAACCTGCTATCTTTTAAGTTATGGTATCTCACAACTATTTGTAGGAAGTTTACTTGATAATATTGGTCGATACAAGCCCCGCTTAGTCGCATTGCTATTATTAATAATCACTAATATTAGTATTACTTATCTAAATGATATTTCTATTATCTGTTTGTTACGTATAGTACAAGGTATTGCAATAGCAATATTAGTAGTAGCGACAAGAGCCATATTTATGGATATATACGACGAAAAGAAAAGAGCATACTATCTTAGTTATTTTACGATTGTCTGGTCATGTGGTCCAATATTGGCTCCCTTCTTAGGTGGGTATTTAGAAAAAATATTTTCATGGCATGCAAACTTTATATTTTTAGCAATCTACTCTAGTGTATTATTAATACTAGATTTATTAATAAGTGGCGAAAGTATCCCTGAAAAGAAAAAATTCAACCTAGTGGATACGCTATCACTTTATAAGGTAATGCTCCAGAACAAAATGTTTATTCTAGGAATTATAATTTTAGGTCTTAGTTATTCAGCTGTAATGATATTTAATATTTCAGGACCTTTTATTATAGAAAATACATTTAAATTTGATTCTGTAACCATTGGTTATTGCACCTTAATTTTAGGGGTATCTTGGATGATAGGAGGATTAATAGGAAAAAGAAGAATGCATCTTAACTTTAAGAAGCGTATTACTCCCCCTTCTTTGATACAAATTATACTGATCGTACTCCTACTCGTTATTACAGCTATATGGAATGAATTAGCCATACTTATTTTCTTCTTATTCCTAATCCACATTTGTTCAGGTATCTTGTTTAATAACTTTTTTACCTCAACAATGTTATTTTTTCCTAATAATGCAGGAACAGCAGGTGGGCTAATGGGAGGATTAGTATATGTCATTACCTCTATCACTAGTTATATTATTTCTTCGACAGGAAATATTACAACATCTACAGATCTAGGATACCGTTATTTATCAATGTCAGTATTATTATTTATAGCAATTCTCACAATAGCAAAATTTCATAATAAATTAGCTACACATAAATAGAAAACGAAGGGATGTTTATTGAAAAGCATCCCTTTTTTTATTATGTTATATTAAGAATGAAACTTCTATCAAATAGATCTTTTACATAGCAATATTCCATAAGGTTTTCAGTAAAACTTTTAGCTATCTGAACAAAAAAATACTACCTCACTTTTTTTTAACCCAAAAAATCACAACTAACTAAATAACAACACCTTAACCTAAAAAACAATCTATTGAGTTAAAATCGTAATGCTTGCCAAAGCTAGTATTCATAAGCATTAGAGCGAAATCCTTCAACACTTCTTCAACACTTCCCCATGATTGCTCCATATAGAAGGCTATTTGTTGAAGGAATCTTGAAGAACTGTTGACGCATTGTTGAAAAAATCATATCGTCTATAGTAATAAAGGCATACGTGTAATACTTAATCCCAAGAAACATTTTAGGTACTTCACTTCAAAAAAACCTTTGAATAATTAGATGATTAATTCTTAAAAAGTTTAAAAACAAAACGGATGTAATGAATTGGATGAGCGATAATAAGATGAAGTCCTCTTGAGTTTTTAGTCTTCTGAAACTTCTATAACTCTTTTTTATTTTACTAAAGTCAAGACGGCCTCAGTAGAAAATTTAATTTCATTAACATTTTACTTCTATTTTATTCGCAACCAAAATAGAATAAAAAGGACAATAATTAAATTATTGACAACAAAAACTTAATATATATAAACTTTTATCAATACAAAAGCAATCTTAACTAGTGACTAAATAAATCATCTTAGAGGTAATATTTTTATCATTTTAAGCAAGTATAAAGCACTAATTTTGCATTGTCGTTTCACTTACAAAAAGTAAATATTAATTCACTCTATTTATAACTAAATAATGTACTTAAAGTACGTTGTAAAAAATGCAATCAAATAAAAAATTTTTAGGCTTTGCATCTGCGATTTTCGCTGCGATGCTATGGGGGGTATCAGGCACATTTGCTCAATTTCTATTCACAGAAAAAGAATTTAATGCAGAATGGCTAGTTACAGTTCGTTTATTAATCTCGGGAATACTAATGCTAGTTTTTGGTATGCTTCAAAAAAATCCAGATATTATTAATATTTGGAAGAATAAAAGAGATGCTGTTCAATTAGTATTATTTGGGGTATTCGGTATGTTGACCGTTCAATATACTTATTTTGTCACTATCCTACATTCTAATGCAGCTACCGCTACTGTCTTGCAGTATATAGGTCCTGTTTTTATAGCTATTTATTTAGCATTAAGATTAAAAAAGTGGCCTAAGCCTATAGAATTTCTAGCAATTGGTCTAGCTATGTTAGGTACTTTTTTATTAGTTACACATGGTGATATTAACAAACTAAATATAACTCCTACTGCCTTTGTTTGGGGAATTACTTCTGCAATTGCATTAGCAGCTTATACTATTATGCCAGTGCATTTACTTAATCGATATAGTCCTATTGTGATAATAGGCTGGAGTATGTTAATTGCCGGAATAGCAATGAGTGCAATTCATCCACCTCATCATTTAGAAGGAATTTGGGATACAGACACTTATTTAGTTGTTGCTTTTATTATATTTTTAGGAACATTAATACCATTCTATATATTCCTAACAGCTATTAAAAATATTGGTCCACAAAGAGCAAGCTTACTTGCTTGTGCAGAACCTTTATCAGCAACTATAATAGCAATAACCTATTTTGGAGTACATTTTGATAAGATGGATTGGATAGGAAGTTTATGTATAATAACAACAATCCTCCTATTAACTAAAATTAAAAAGAAAGTTTTACCAGAGCCAGAGATATAGTCTTATATCTCTAGTAATATATATAGACAAAGGGT
>NZ_BAEX01000122.1 GCF_000246945.1 Myroides injenensis M09-0166 | reverse complement strand
AGTAAAATATAAAAATACAATTCACAACACACCTTAAAAGTAAAATGTACAGTAAAAATCAGCAATTATCAATTATTGCTACACAACACTAGCCATACTAACTACTCTAATTTTTTATTTTTAAAACCTTTAGGAAACTTATGATATACAATTTATTTAGCATCCAATTGTAAAAAAACATAGAGTTAGTAACGAAATAAGTTGTAATTTTGCATTGTTAATCAGTGTTCTAACTGATACACTAAAATAAAACTACACAAATCAAAGTGTAATTTCTCTTCTAAATTGACTGTAAAAAAGTCAATCTTATTCCAACTATTTTTTCAGCTTTTCAAAATCTCAGTCGGTTCTCGTCCCAGCATTGTTCGGGCACGGTTGCAGTCTTGTTCGGGAAATATCCCGTTTTTACAATGCCGCCCCCTACAATTCTCGGACCGTTCCCGAACAAAACTGCCATTTAACTTCTCGACAATCCTCTTAAGCCCTGTAAACAAGGGGTTTTTCACTATATTCCAACTTGCATAAATGGTAAAAAAAGGTCATTTTCTGTCCTTATTTGCAATGCAAGTAAATAGGTATAGTGATTTTGCGTAGTGTTCTTATTTATGAAATTATTTGCAGTAAACTTTATATAATATTCAAACACGAAATAAGTGATAAATTATAAAAATAGATTTGAATAACGCTTTAATAAAAAGATGCGCGAAGCAGCATACTTCCTATTATTTTTGATTGCTATTTCCTTTTCACCTTGTGAATTTAAGAGGACAGTGAAGTAAATCTGTATCTATTAAAAATATTTTAATGATAATTGTAAATGATTATTACTACTTGATAGTATATACTGCTCCACTAGCTGACCAAAAGTCTTATATAGTATGCCATTCATCTGACTGAGAAACTTGAAAACTTTTTGATATTATACTCAATGGCATTAAATATTATATTCTATACCATTGAGTATTATTACTCTAATTTAGAGTATGTTAGTTGTATTTTTAATTTGCAAGCTTATGATAAGACATAGATCATAAAAGACTTATTATGATATAATTACCTATAGCTATATTTCTTTAATAATTGGATTATTCGATCTTGACCACTCGCTCCATGACCCTACATATAATTTAGGAATATCAAGCCCAGCGTATGCAATAGCTAATAATGTATGACATGCTGTAATTCCAGATCCACAATGTACCACTACTGTATCTTTATCTTTAAATACATTTGAGTACTTCTCTTTTAAAACTTCGGATGAATAGAACAAACCATTTTCGTCCAAATTAGATAAACAAGGAATATTAACTGCGCCTGGAATATGACCAGCAATTAAATCAATAGGCTCTACCTCTCCTCTATAGCGATTATTTTCGCGTACATCTATAACCAAATAATTTTCTTTTTCGCTATTCTTTTCTATCTCATCAATAGTAGCTAATGGCAACTGCCAATTTGATAAAGGATATGGATTGGCTACACCAATCATAACTTTTTTATCATTTACTGGAAATCCAACTTTTACAGCAGCTTCCATTCCTCCATTTAATACTTGCACTTTTTTATGCCCAACAGCTTTTAACATCCACCAAAAACGTGCTGCTGAATTTGCCCCATTTTTATCATCATAAATCACTACATGACTGTCAGGTGTAATTCCAAGCTCGCTTAAGGAACTTGAAAACTGTTCTAGACTAGGCAAAGGATGTCTTCCTCCCTTAGAGGCATCTATGCCAATATTAGCAAGCTGTTTATTTGAATCAACAAAAATAGCTCCATCTAAATGAGATTTATGATAATTATTCTGCGCTTCTTTATGGTTTGATGCATCAATAAGAATCAACTGTTTACTATCTTTTAGTTCAAGTAATTCTGAGGCTTGTATAATGGGTGGTATTTTCATAAATAGTTTCTTATTTGTTAATAGCTTTTATATATAATTTATAAGGTAAAAATAATTCAAGCATAGTGATGTCAACAACTACAAATAATAAATAGAAGTGATAGTTACATTTTTGGGAGTGCCAATATTTTAGATAATCTCATTTCAAATGGCAAGACATCTTTCTCCTCATTTACTGGGAAAAATGCTTTGGTTGACAAAACTCCTGTCTCTAATTCTACTAATTTTCGATTGACAATTCGCTCTGCTTCAAAGACTACTTCGTAGCTTTCATTTTCAAAATATTGTATTTCCATTTTCAAAACTCCTTGTGGAATATCTATGGCAAAAGGCATTACTTTATTAATTACCCCATTAAAAGCATCTGAGTAATAAACTGTGATTTTAGGTGGTAAATATTTTGGACTGTGATTATCGGCGTGCTCTTTTTTTGTATAGACTTTCTTCTTAACCTTATAATTAGCAATCGTACTTTCCTCTTGTAGATCTATAACCTCATAATTAACCGAATCGATGGCCGTTTGAAATAGTTCTGCATTGACTAATTCTTTAGAGAAAGGAAAGTTCAATTGACTTTCACTAATAGGAGAATATACGTAACCATATCCTTGATCTAATATATCATTCCACTTTAATTCAGTAACAGAAAACACACCTTTGTTTTTATAAACTACTTCATAACCTGCCACATATATTTCATTTTTTATAAAAGGCAATAACAAAAGCTGCGTAATTGCATTGTGATTTAAACTTTTAAATGCTTCAAATTTTGCTTTCTGTTCAGGTAATAGGTTAGCTATAAATTGATCTTTCATTTTATCAAAATGTAGAGGATCACTACCAACGGTAAATATATAATTAGTTAGTAAGCTATCTTTAATTGTCAAATTATAAATTAATGCTCCTTCTATGAACTCTTTATCCTTTACTGATAATTCTTGGTTTACTTTATTAATGGTATCGCTTAATTGTTCTTCCTTATTTTTATTATGAGATACTTTGTCTTTGCACCCAGCTAAACAAATTGCTAATCCCATAGCTAACCAAATTATTCTATTAGTCATACTTCTTTCTATTTATAATTTTACTCTTTATAAATTCTTTTAAATTTACTTTTTTTACTTCTAAAAGCAACTGCTTTAACACCTATTTTTACTTCACTATTATTTCAAACACTTTAAAATCTGACAATTAAATTTTAGAAATTTTAGAAATCTATAAAGTTTCCCTTTTTATAATTTCAATTAGTTATTAAAAACGTGACAAATAAATATTGTAACTACATTTTTTTCAATTAAAGACATATAATTATATGATTTATATAAAAAATACTCAATATTTCACTTTTAGGCTTTTAACAGTAACAAAATAAAACATTAATAATCAACAACTTAAAAAACAAACTAAATAAACGCAATAGAATCTGTTCTATCATTATCTTTGCATCTTAATATAAAAGATTACAATCATAGTCTTTTAAGTAAGAAAACTCTCAATAAAATGAAAAAGACATTACTTTTTAGCATAATATGTTGCTTATTAATGACTGTTGTTGGATGTAGCAGTGATGATAATAATCCTCGAGGACAAGTTCCTAATGATCAAGTGAGAAGTTTTGTGGTTCAATTGGAAAACTATGAAATTACACATTCTTCTAAGGTCGAAATTATCTTTGAAGGTATTAATGAAAAAAATACTAATCTGTGGAAAGTCAACGGTGTCTTGCAAGATAATCAACCTACAATAATAATCACAGGAAAAGAGTTAACAGATAATAAGCCTATTCGTTTAGAAGCCTACCAACCTTTAGAAGCAGTTAATGTAAAGATTAATATTTCTAATAAAAGTGATAAAAAATATTATTTTAAATTCTCTACACAAATTAAAGGTGACTTAGAGTCCATTTACGACGGAGAGATAGATACAACCTCAACACTTATAGATACCTATAAATTCTAACTGTAGATTTTAAAAAATTATAAAAAGGATAACTCTTTAATTAGAGCTATCCTTTTTTTATTACTACACCTGCCATATTACCAATAGACTACATTCTCCTTACAACTTTAAATACAAAGAGGAATATAAGTAATAGTATAATCCTTTATCTAAATTATATAACAGTTAATTATATAATAAATCCGTAATTTGTAGTATAATTT
This sequence comes from Myroides injenensis M09-0166, assembly GCF_000246945.1. Taxonomy (GTDB): domain Bacteria; phylum Bacteroidota; class Bacteroidia; order Flavobacteriales; family Flavobacteriaceae; genus Flavobacterium; species Flavobacterium injenense. Next base: position 2,953 of record NZ_BAEX01000122.1, on the reverse strand, counting down.
TCAAGCATTAATTTAATATGAAAAAGATATATAAAGTAAGTGGAATGAGTTGCGATGGTTGCAGAACTAAAGTAGAAAATACACTTAATGAAATTCATGGCGTAGAAGCAAAAGTGACTTTACAAGATGAACAAGCTGACTTAGATTTACATCATGACATTGACACTATAACCTTACAAAAAGCACTTCTAAAAAAAGGTAATTACATTTTACAAGAAGTAATTACTAAAGCTGATGGTACTCAAGAACTACTTCCTGCAGTAGAAATTAGTGAAGATGACATGTACCAACAAGAGATACCGGATAACATGGCAAATAAAGCAGGAAAATACTTCTGTCCTATGCTATGCGAAGGAGATAAAGTATATGATAGCAATGTAGGTTGTCCAGTCTGCGGTATGAATTTAGAACAAATACCAGCAGCCAAAATTGAAAAGACAGTTTATTATTGCCCAATGCTTTGTGAGGGTGATAAAACGTATGATGAACCAGGTAATTGTCCAGTTTGTGGTATGAATCTAGTTGCTAAGACAATTAGTATAGAACCAGAGGATACGACATATAAGGACATGGTTAAAAAACTGATAATCTCCTTAATATTTACAATTCCTATTTTCTTATTAGCGATGGGTGGTATGCTACCCGGAGATCCAATTAGTCATGTAATTCCACATAGCGTTAATAATTATATACAATTATTACTAACATTACCGGTAGTTTACGTTTGTTGGATGTTCTTTGAAAGAGCATGGACATCTTTTAAGACTTGGAATCTAAATATGTTCAGCTTAATAGGCTTGGGGGCTGCTGCAGGTCTAGTCTTTAGTATTGTAGCTCTTTTCTTTCCGGGAATTTTCCCTGAAGAATTTAAAGGAGAGCACGGTATTCACTTGTACTTTGAATCTGTTGCTGTTATTTTGACACTTGTTTTAGTTGGGCAAGTAATGGAGGCGAAAGCACATAGTAGAACAAACACAGCCATTAAAGAACTATTAAAACTAGCTCCTACTCAAGCAACTATTATAACTGATAAAGGAGAAGAAATAATAGAAATTGAAAAAATAGTAAAAGGGGATAAATTAAGAGTTAAGCCAGGGGAAAAAATACCTGTTGACGGTGTGATTTTTGAAGGAGAAGCTAGTATAGATGAATCTATGATTACAGGTGAACCTATTCCTGTACGCAAAATTAAAGATGAGAATGTTGTCTCTGGAACAATAAATGGAAACAGCTCTTTTGTAATGATTGCAGAGAAAGTAGGTAATGAAACTCTACTAGCTCAGATTATAGATATGGTAAATAATGCTAGTCGCTCTCGTGCACCAATTCAAAAGCTAGCAGATAAAGTAGCCAAATATTTTGTACCAGTAGTTGTACTAGTCGCTATTTTAGCATTCTTTATTTGGAAAATTTATGGTCCTGAACCAAAATTAGCTTATGCCTTTGTAAATGCATTAGCTGTTTTAATTATTGCTTGTCCATGTGCGTTAGGATTAGCAACCCCTATGTCTATTATGGTGGGAATTGGAAAAGGAGCACAAAATGGAATACTTGTCAAAAATGCTGAAGCATTAGAAACTGCAAATAAAATAAATGTTTTAATAACGGATAAAACGGGTACACTAACGGAAGGAAAACCATCCATTGAAAAAATAGTAACTACTTCCGATTACAATACAGACGAATTATTGTTATTAACTGCTTCTATAAATCAAAACAGTGAACACGCGCTAGCTCATTCTTTTATCAATGAAGCTAAAACTAAAGCTATAGATTTAATACCTGTAAAAATGTTTGTCAATCAAACAGGAAAAGGAATTCAAGGTATTGTCAACAAAAAACGTCTTTCTTTAGGTAACGCTAAGTTAATGAAGGATATCAATGCTACTATAACAGAGCAGTTAAACGCTCAAGTCATCAAAGAGCAACAATTAGGAAAAACAGTTTCCTATATAGCAGAGGACAACGTAATCATTGGATATGTTGTTATCTATGATAAGATCAAAGAAAGTAGTAAAAAAGCAGTACATACACTTCAGCAACAAGGTATAGAAGTAATTATGATAACTGGAGATAACCCTAATACAGCAAAAGCGGTAGCAGATGAATTAGGTATTAAACATTTCATTGCAGAAGCATTACCACAAGATAAACTTCAGGAGATTAAGAAACTTCAAGAACAAGGTAGAATAGTCGCAATGGCAGGTGATGGTATCAATGATGCACCAGCATTAGCACAAGCAAATGTAGGTATATCAATGGGAACAGGTACAGATGTCGCAATTGAAAGTTCTGAAATTACATTACTAAAAGGAGATTTAGCTGGTATTCCTAAAGCTATAAAATTAAGTAGTGCAGTTATGAAAAATATTAAGCAGAACTTATTCTTTGCCTTTGTGTATAACAGTATAGGTATCCCTATTGCAGCTGGAATACTCTATCCTTTCTTTGGTATAGTATTATCGCCAATGTTAGCTGCTGTAGCAATGAGTTTTAGTTCTGTATCAGTAATTACAAACTCACTCCGACTTAAGAATCTAAAATTATAAATAAAAAAGACGGTTAGTAATTCCTTACTAACCGTCTTTTTTTATTTATCACTTTAAAATAGCAAAGGTTATCAAATGACAACCTTTGCCTAAAATCATCTACTAGCTCGAAAAACAAGTCCCCACTCTGTTTTTCAAAGACTATATAGATAAATAGAAATTTAATTCTTTTTACGAATAGCTACTGCAATATACAAAATATCATTACAATTTTAACACTATAAATTACTTTTTATTATTTATTAGTTAAATAATAAAATATAACTAATAAAATTCACTATTTACCTAATACAAAAGCAATATAAATAAAGAAAAACTCCTAACATTATTAATAACCTAAAATCATTGTTTCTCTTTTTTTCTATTATCTATGCTAAAGAATAAAGATAATAGATACTACGTGT
>NZ_BAEX01000123.1 GCF_000246945.1 Myroides injenensis M09-0166 | reverse complement strand
ACACGTAGTATCTTTTTGTATCTAGTATATAATATAATTTAACTAAAGAAATTCCATACTAAACCAAAGCGAAGCATAAAATCTTTATAAGGATAATTTGGTGCAGTATAATAATTATATCCAGACATGCTACTATTAAAATGTTCTAAAATAATATAAATACGTGCTGTACGAACTTTCATATTAATGAAGAAATCAAATACAGGGTAATCACCTATCTTCACCTTATCTTGAATAAAGAAATCTCCTAACAAGGGATTATAGTCATCTCCATAATATTTGCTGAAATACTTAAAGGTAATTCCTGTTTGGAACTTCAAAGCATTATCAAAAAAAGCATCAGTGTAATAGAACGTATTTCTTGTTAAAAATTTAGGTACATTGACAATATTATCTTTCTGATCTACATTTTGATATAAAACAGTATTATCTAAGCCAAAACGACCAAAATGAAAATCTTTTGATGCCTGCAATGACATATAATTTATTGTGTTCCCATATTGTTTAGGAGTAACCAACACTTGATCAGGAATACCAAAATCATTAAAAGAAGTAATATTATTAGAGAAATACAATTTATCCTTTAAAGTAGAATAACTCCCTGATAAACTAATCCAAGGGGTATTTAATGTCACATCAAATTGATTTACTTTCTCATTATTCCAATTATTATTCCAGTTGTAATTTACATAATCACTTTGATATAAATAATAACTTAAATTACCCATACGACTTAAATTCTGATAACTAAAATCTAAACTAGTTTCTTCATTTAAATCATATCTTAAGTTTGCTTCAATATTTCTCGTATTATCATTACCAAGAGAACTACTAAGAAGCAAATTAGCTCTCCAATTATCTTTGCGGTAAATATACTTTCCCCCAATCATAGTTATATTCTTACTAATCTCGTCAGGAATAATCTTTCCTCCAATATGTGCTATACTATTGTAATCATATTTATATCGATGAAAATCAGTAAAAAACTCAAACCTACCTAACAAATCAGATTGATAAGCTGCACCTATTCTATTATATAGTCTATAATACTTAGTTTTATTTCGAATACTACTTTGAAAAGCATCACCAAATCTAAACTGATCATCGTAAATATTACCTATATTATCTTGCTTAAACTCATAAAATTTATCTTCATAGACAAATTCATGTGTCAATAATATTCCATTCTCAAAAGAATTATTTAATTGATATTGGTGATTTAGAAAAATACGTTTACCCTTTAACATTGTTTCCATATCACGGAAATACACGTTTAAGCGCTCTCTTTTATTATAAGGTTTCTTACTTTCTTTAAAAAGATCTAAATCTCGTATACCACCGTTCTCTTCGTTCAATATATCTTGCATTGTAAAATGCGTACGCAATAGATATTTTTTATTTGGAGAATAATAACTAGATCCTATTCTGAAATTACCAGCAGACGTAAGTTGATTAATATATTTACCCACGGAACGCAGCCCCTTATATCCAATAAAAAAGTTTAAATTCTCACTAGTATTTAAAGTAATAAAAGCATCTAAATTCTGCCCTTGTTTCATTACAGATTTATAATACAAATCAGTATATGGAGTTGGTGCTGAATAATATTTAATATCCTCTACATTTAAATATCCAAACTGTCTTCCTGTAAATCCAAAATCAGGTAAGATTTGATTTGCTCTAGAATTAAACTTTAATGATTGATAAGTTTGTCCTTCATTATTAAAAGGTAATAATCCAAAATCATCTCTTCTTAAATAATTAAGAGTATAATATTTTTTTATACTTAAAGCAGTATCGACTGCAATCGTATCATTTTTAATTGAAATAATTTTATAATCGCGAATAGGAGCAACAGAATCTTTTTTTACACCACCTCGTAAACTTTCCTTTTCACTGTTTTCAGTCTTATCATCCCCATTGACAGATAAATTATTATTTCCAGGATTCATAAACTGAGCATGAATACTAAAACTTAATAGACAAACAATTATTGCGAAATACTTCTGCATGAATAAATAAATTTGGACAAAGGTAATTTTATTTTTTAATAATAAGATTCTTTCTACCACACTAACAGTAAAAGAATTGATAAAAATATTTAAAAAAATAAGACCTTGAGCGTTTCCACTCAAGGTCTTTTAATAATAAATAATATTTAAACTATTTTTTAGCCCATATTAACTTAGAATCCATTTTATCCCCACCTAAACGAGCAGCAGCTTCTTCTTTATTAGCCTTATTAATTAAATCCATATCTGATGGATAAGTAATACGCTCTGGTAAATCTTTTAAGTAATCTACTTGATCAGTTGGTTTAAATACATACTCAGTTTGTCCATCAGGTCCAGGTCCAATTAACTTATGGCTATCTCCAGGAAGAATAAATGTACGTGGAAACTTAGTTCTCCTATACTCTGCCCAAGCTTCATATGGCTGCATAAATAATGCAATATATTTTTGTGTCATAACAGTTTCTTCAGAAGCTGCAGGTAATTTAGCAATATAATCATTAATTGCTGTTGCCTCTACTCCCCATCTTTCCATAGATGCTGTAATACCGTTAACATAATGACCTTGATCCCAACCTTTATATTCAGAAAGTAAAAATTCAACTTCCGCATATTCCATTAAAATCTCAGTATAATTAGCCTTATAAACATTACCACTAATTTGAGAAGATAATTTAGCTTGTGAACCAGTATAACTACCTGGAATACCAACTGGCATACCAATATAGAAAGAAGGATCTCTATCTACATAATTATTCATCTCAATACTTGGTATATGAGAAAGCTCTGGATTATAAGTAAAACGTACACCAACTTCTTTTGTTACCGTACTTCCATTTTCTTCCACATCTAATAACTGCGTTCTAGGAGCAACCATTTTGAACAAACGTGGATCTACAATATCAGCAAATGGGTTAGCAACTGTAGCCTTAGTTTTCTCACCTTTTAATAATTCAACAAAAGTTATTGCTGGTGCGAAATCATTACGGTTATCAACGAAAGCGGCTCTATAAAAAGGAGCAGGATTTACTTTATCATTTTGAAAAATTTGTCCTACAGTGTCATCGTTTGATTCCATAACTCCATCTTGTATAGCAAAATCAATATAATCTTTTGCTTCTGGGATAACTGCTTTTACTCTGTTTCCAATTTTTAACATTAGAGAGTTAGCAAACTTTTTAAGTTTAGAACCAGAACCAAAAAGATGATCTCCACTATTAAAAACTATTTGACCTACCTCGATAGATTCAGATGCTTCTTTTAGTTCTTTAAGCATATCTTTGTAAATCTTCTCTTGAGTAGCAAATTTAGGTGTGCTAATTTCTCCTTTTTCTCCCAAAGTCATAGCTTGAAAGTCTGGATCATCACTTCCATAAGAATAGTAAGGTACATCACCATAAATTTCTAAAGCTTGTAATTGTGTATAAACCAACATTACTCTAGCAACAGCTAACTGGTTTGCTGGATTACCATAATTTTTAATTTTGCTTTCATTTAATGGATCACTTACGATATCAGCAATCTCTTTATAAGCTTTAGCAGCTAAATAAATATTTGTATAAAGACTATTATTAACCCCTGTTCTAAATTGATATCTGTCCTCTTCTGTATAGTTACGTTGTGCTGAATATTGCACCCAAGGAAGAGCCATACGTCCTGATGGAAAACCACCTCTAGTATCTGTCATCAAGTTCTTATTCGCATCATTAAATAGACCTCCAGTAGTAACCTCAGTAGGTTTATTAGGATTCACATTAATATCTTCTAAATCCTTATCACAGCTTACAACTACAAGAAGGCATGCAATAAAGGACATTTTATATATAAACTTTTTCATAAGATGTTCTAAAATTTAAATTTAACATTCATACCGTATGTTCTTGTAGATGGTAATGAAGCTCCTTCTATTGCTTGAATGTTTCCACTTCCATAAGATGCCATTTCTGGATCCATACCTTTCCAATCTAATCCCCAAGTCAACAAGTTTCTTCCGTATACTGAAAGTGTAATTCCTTTAAATGGTCCAATCCATTTTTTTGGTAAATCATAACCTAATGTTACTTCTCTTAATTTGATATAATCTGCATCAAAAATATTTTGTGCATCTACACCACCATAATGAGATTGTGCCCATTCTTGTCCACCTACTACAATATCATTTTTACTTCCATCTTCTTTAACTCCGTCAAGAACTAAACCATTCTCACGAACATTATTGTTAGCAGTTTTGTCTAACATACCTGAATACATTCCAAACATATGTGTTGTTGAGAAATATTTTCCACCTTTCTGCATATCAATTAAAACTCCTAAACGGAAACTCTTATATTGGAAAGTATTTCTAATTCCCATATTGTAGTCTGGTAAATAAGATCCTAAAGCTTTAACATCAGTTGCTTGATATAATCCATTCGCACCTACAACTCTATTTCCATTATTATCTCTTACATAATCAGTACCATAAATTTGACCATAAGTTTCACCTACTTTACCTTGTAATGAAACTTGGAAAGGAGCTGTAGTAATTTCCACAGATTCTACTCCATCAGCTAATCTAGTTAACTCATTTTTATTTTTAGAGAAGTTCCAAGAAATATCCCAAGAGAAATCTTCTGTACGTACTGGTGCTAAATTAACAGTAGCTTCAATACCTCTATTTTTCATATCTCCAGCATTCATCCAACGATAAGCATATCCTGTAGATCCATCATATTGAACACGAGTAATTAAGTCTTTTGTTTTGATTTCATAGTAAGAAACTTCAAAACCAATTCTATTGTTTAAGAATGCAGCTTCTAAACCAATTTCTTTGGTTGTCATCATCTCTGGTTTTAAATCAGGATTATTAGCTGTTGCACTTAATGAGTAAGAAGGATCCCCTAAGAATGGACTATTAATGTTATAATAATCACTTGTTCTATAAGCATCAGTATCGTTACCCACTTGAGCCCATCCTAATCTTAATTTACCAAAACTTAACCAATCTAATTCAGGTGTTAACTGAGAGAAGATAAATGTTCCTGTAACAGAAGGATAAGTAACTGATTTCTTAACTGTAGAGAACCAATCTGTACGAGTTGTTCCCTCTAAGAATAAAAATTCTTTATAGTTAACCGATACCGATCCAAAAACACTATTTGTACGCATATGAGTACTTTCATTTGAAGCTTTAGCATCAGAAGCACTATTACTTAAATTATATAAGTTAGGCAATACTAAACCTCCTACTGAAGTTCCATATAAATAATCTCTACGTTTTTCACTTCTATTAACTCCAACAAAAGCATTAATACCAAAATCACCAAAATGATCATCGAAATGGATACGTCCTTCATAGTTATATTCTGAAACATTACGTTTCATAATACTATATTTCGATTGTTTTTGTGATCCTACAGCAACACGCTCTTCAACATTAAAACTATAACGATCTCCATATACTGTACCAACAGCATATAAGTTATCAGTAAAATTATAAGTTAACTTAACATTCCCGAAAGTTCTATTTCTAATATCTGTAGAAGTATTTTCATGTACAGTCCAATAAGGGTTGTCTGAGTAAGCTACGCTACCATCATCCCAGCTATTTCTATTCCAAGATCTTTGACTACCATCCGCACGTTTATAATTTTTAAGTGTATTAAAATCTAATTGTCTTTGTCCCCATTGGAAGAATTTTTGTGCAACAGAATTATCACCATATCCAACTTCTGGACGGTTAAAACCTTTTGTATACACATAATTAAAATTAGATTCAACTTTTAAATTCTCGTTTAATTGAGTAGAAGCACACTCACAGAGAAATTGTTACGTTGTAATTTTGAATTTGGAACTACTCCTTCAGTAACATTATTACTAAAAGACATTCTCACATTACTTTCTTTAAAAGATTTAGCAACGGATACCGATTGGTTATGAGTTACTCCAGTATTAAAGAATGATTTTACATCATGTTTAGATTTCTGCCATGGAATTTCTTTCATGTACTCATCTGCAAATTCAGGATCGAATGCATTCCAAGGTAAATACATAGTACCATCATATTTAGGTCCCCAACTCTCATCTACAGAATACTCTGCTACATTATAAGTCTTTCCTCCAATTACAGCAGTTGGAAGTACATTAGCAGAACCTCCTCCATACTCCTTTTGAAGTTTAGGCATTGTACTAATACTTTCAAAAGTAATACCAGTATTTACTTCAACATCAGTTCTACCATTTTTAGCTGATTTTGTAGTATAAAGAATAACACCGTTACCTCCTCTATTACCATATAAAGCAGAAGCAGGCCCTCCTTTTAATACAGTTACTGATTCAATATCATCTGGATTAATATCCGCTGATGTATCTCCGTAATCACGACCTCCAGCACCTCTTTGCATGTTTGCATCAGCGAAGTTACTGTTATCCAATGGAACTCCATCGATTACAATTAACGGTTGGTTATTTCCAGTTACAGATTTAATACCACGTAAAACAATACGGTTTGATCCTCCCATAGAAGAAGGAGCAGTTACCTGAAGACCAGCTACGTTACCTGATAATGCGTTAACAGCATTAGTTTGTCCAGCTGAAGATAAGTTATCTCCTTTTACCTCTTGAGATGAATAACCTAATTTCTTCTTATCTCTCTTAATACCTAAAGCGGTAACCACTACTTCGTCTAACATTTCGTCATCACTTGACAAAGAAACATTATACGTAGAAGAAGCCCCTACTGTGTATCTTACATCTTTATACCCAATAAAAGAAAACAAAACAACATCGCCTGTTTTAACTTTTAAAGAGTATTTTCCATCCATATCAGTCTGTGTACCTTCTGAAGTACCGACTAATACAACTGAAACGCCCGGCATTGGGAATCCTTCATCTGTTACAACACCTGATAAGTTTTTTTCTTGAGCAAAACCTAATTGTGTGAACAAAGTCAAGATAACCATTAAAGTCCAATTTAACTTTGATTTCATTATAATACTACGTGT
>NZ_BAEX01000124.1 GCF_000246945.1 Myroides injenensis M09-0166 | reverse complement strand
TTATATTAGGGGTAGGTTTTATATTTGCGAGTTGCTCAAAAGATTTTCTTGAAACTTCTCCGACAGAAACTATTTCAAAATCTGATATTGATAAGATATCAGAATACTCACCTCACTTAGGTATTGCAACTTTAAATGGGCTTTACGCCTATAACGTAAAAAAAGGAAGTGGTGGCACAACTGGACATGATGATTTTGGTCAGAAAGGATATGATATCTATTTTGATATGCTTAGTGGTGACATGAATTTAAATAGTGAAATTTATGGTTGGTATTCTGGACTAGCTGATTTAACAGATATGATTAATCCATCTAATAATACAAATTATAAGCCTTGGAGGTTTTATTATTATATGGTAAGAGGGACGAATAATGTTATCGAGTCTTTTAAAGATAATACTACTCGAGAGGGACAATTAGTATTAGCAGAAGCAATGGCTCTAAGAGCGTCTGCATACTATAACTTAGTTATGCTCTATACTAGCGGATATGATGCTAATGAAAAAATTCTACCTCTCTATAATGTTCCTTCTTTAGAGAATAAACCTGCCAAATTGACTCAGGAAATCTTTGACTTGATGATTGTAGATTTGACTAGTTCTTTAGAATTATTTGAAAAAAATAATGCAACAGCTAAAGGAAATATAGCTAAAGGAAAAATCGATTATAATGTAGCTAAAGGATTGTTGGTATATGTTTATGCGGCTAAAGGTACTACTGATGCACTAACAGAAGCTGCTCGATTGAGTAAAGAAATTATTGATAGTGGAGCGTATCCGATTGCCAATGAAGGACTACTATTAGGGGGGGTTAATAAAGCCACTAGCAATAATAATTGGATGTGGGGAGCTACAATAACTCCTGAAAATAATTTGAATTTAATTTCTTGGTGGGGACAAATAGATGTTTTTACGTATAGTTATGCATTTGTTGGAGATACGAAAGGAATGAGTAAAGAATTATATGAAGCAATAAAAGATAATGATGTTCGTAAGAAACAATTTGAAGTTTCTTTTTCTTCTACTAATTTTGGGTCTAATACTTACCTTCCTGTAAATAAATTTTATTCTGCTACTGGAAAAAAATTGGGAGGGCAACGTATAATTGAATCTGATTATATCTATATGAGAGTAGAAGAAATGTATCTTTTAAATGCTGAAGTAAATGCACGTTTAGGTCAGGAAGGTGAAGCGAAGCAAACTTTGAAAAATATGCTTTCAAATCGCATTGATGATATTTCATATATAGACGGACTTAGTGGCGAAGCATTATTGTCAGAGATTATCTTGCAAACTAGAATTGAACTTTGGGGCGAGGGAAAAAGTTATGCTGCTATAAAAAGAAATAAAAGAGATTTTGTTTATGGTTCTAATCAGCTGCATTATGCTAATGGAGTTTTTAGATATGATGATAGGAGATTAAGATTATCAGTCCCTCAGGCAGAGATTTTAAATAATCCTGTGTATAATGATTAAAAACTGTTTTTTTTTAACATATTTAAGACCACCTTTGTAGGGTGGTCTTTTTTGTATTGTAAAATTTAACTAAAATTTGGTATTTAGTTGATATTTACGTTTTTTTTAAGATATGTGTTTTTAATGTATTTATTTATTGTTTAATATATGATTTATTAACTTTTATTGTGTGGTATTTTTAGTTTAGTATTTTTTAGTCTTTGAATTTCTTAAAAATTATATAATTTTTTTATTAGATTTGTTTTACTAACTAATCAATATTAATAAAATGAAATCAAAGTACAATTGGTTTTTGAGCTTGCTACTTGTGTTATTGGTGCAAGTTGGCTATGCTCAAGATAAAGCTCTTTCGGGAGTAGTGAAAGAAGGTGGAATGCCTTTGCCAGGTGTGTCTGTTGTGATTGAGGGAACTCAACAAGGGACTCAGACTGATTTGGATGGTAAGTATTCTATTAAAGTTAAACAAGGACAAGTGGTTGTGTTTAGCTTTATTGGAATGAATGATGTGAAACATAGAGTAGGAGCATCTTCTACTTATAATGTAGAAATGTCAAGTGATGATAATGTTCTGGATGAAGTTGTAGTTGTGGGGTATGGTACTTCTACTAAGGAATCATTTACAGGATCAGCTACTCAAGTTAGTGCAAAGCAGATAGAAAAGAAAAGTGTTTCTAATGCTGTTAGTGCTATTGCTGGAGAATCAGCAGGTGTGCAAGTGATTACTTCTACTGGTCAACCTGGTGCAGAGCCTGCTGTGCGTATTCGTGGATTTGGTTCTGTTAATGGAAATAGAAGTCCATTGTATGTAGTAGATGGAGTTCCTTATTTAGGTAATATATCATCAATTAATCCTGCTGATATTGAATCTATGAGTGTTTTAAAGGATGCTGCTGCGACTGCTATTTATGGATCTCGTGGTGCTAATGGGGTTGTAATACTTAATACCAAATCAGGGAAAGGTAATAAGTCTTTTATTCAAGTTGATATGAAGACAGGGGTTAACTGGAGAGCTTTACCTAGTTATGATGTTATTACTTCGCCAGAGGAATATATTCAGTATTCACATGAGGCGTTACGTAATTATGGTAAGATTAAAGGAGGTTTTGATGATACGCAAGCTTATACATGGGCAAATCAAAATTTATTTAATGAAAAGACTGGTATTGATCCACGTTATAATATGTGGAATGTATCTAATGGAGAAGAATTAATTGACCCAGCTACTGGAAAAGTTAGATCTGGTGTTACTAGAAAATATAATCCTGAGGATTGGCGTGATTATGCTTTCCAATCTTCGCGTCGTATAGAAGGAAATTTAACTATGGGTGGATCTGCTGAGAATACATCATATTTTACTTCCTTAGGTTATTTAAAAGATGAAGGTTATTCTATTAATTCTGATTATGAGCGTGTTACTGCAAGGTTGAATCTTCAGCATAAGCCAAAAGAATGGTTAGATGCAAAAATGAATATGGGATATACGCATTCACAAAGTAATAATAATGGTCAAAGTAGTGATTCAGGAAGTGTTTTTTGGTTTGTAGATAATATTCCTTCTATTTATCCTCTGTTCTTACGTGATTCAGAAGGTAATATGGTTAAAGATGTATATGGAGGGAATCAATATGATTATGGTACAGGACGTGGTTTTGGAGCATTAACTAATGCTGTTGGTGATGCTAATTATGGAAAAGACCAAACTACTAGAGATGAGGTGAATGTAAGTACTTCTTTTGTAGTGAATTTATATGAAGGATTAACATTCGAAACCAATGTAGGGGGGCAATATTATAATTCTACTAGAAATATTTTAGGTAATAGATTTTACGGTTCTTCTGCTTCTATGGGAGGATCTATAACTAAGGTGAAGTCTGAGGTATTTACTTATAATTGGACTAAGATTTTACGTTATAAAAAATCATTTGGTGATCACAGTTTAGAAGCTATGGTAGCTCATGAGAATAATTCATATGAATATAGATATAATGCTGCAAGTAAGAATAATCTTGCAGACCCCAATAGTACTGAAATGAATAATGGATCTGCGACTTCTGGTCCACCAACGGGATATAAATTAGAAAATACTTTAGAAAGTTTCTTTGGACGTGTTAATTATGATTATCAAGGGAAATATTTTTTCAGTGGACTTGTTAGACGTGATGGATCATCACGTTTTAAGAAAGATAAGTGGGGAACTTTCTACTCACTAAGTGGTTCTTGGGTGATTTCGAGAGAAGATTTTATGTTAAATCAAGATTTTATTAGTAATTTAAAACTTAAAGCTAGTTATGGATTAACTGGAGACCAATCGGTAGGAACTTATTATCCAGGAGAAAATTTATGGAATGTTTCTACTTATGGAGGTGATTTAGCTATTTTTGAGCAAGTAAATGGTAATCCAGATTTATCTTGGGAAAAAAGTAAAATGTTCCAAGTTGGAGCTGAAGTTAGTTTAAAACGTTTCTTAGATATTAATGTGGATTATTATATAAAGAATACAGATGACTTGATTTTTACTCGTCGAGTAGGGCCTTCAGCAGGTTACGCTACTATGATTGTGAATGATGGAAATTTACGTAACCAAGGATTAGAATTTGAATTAACTGGTCATTTACTTCAAACAAAGGATGCATTCATTGATTTATCAGTAAATGGTCAATTCTTGAAAAATAAATTGACTGCAATGCCTGTAGATCCAAGTACAGGTGAGAGAAAAATTATAGATGTTGATGGTTTGTATGGTCGTTCTAAAGGTCATTCTCTATTCGATTTCTATACTAGAGAGTGGGCAGGAGTTGATTCTCAAACAGGACAAGCACAATGGTATACATATACCTATTTGGATGGCGCTGGTCAAAAACAGAATGTTGTATCTCTTACTGATTTCTTAGCAAGTAATCCTGAAATGGAAGGAAAGTTAACAAAAGAAACAACTTATAATGCTGCTGAGGCAACTATTGCTTACATTGGAAAATCTGCAATTCCAAAAGTATCGGGAGGTATTAATTTGAATACTGGTTATAAAGGATGGGAGTTATCAGTTCAGATGTTATATAGTTTAGGTGGTTATGGTTATGATGGGACATATGCTAACTTAATGGGTAATGGTCGAGTTGGGTCTAATAACTGGCATAAAGACATTGCTAATCGTTGGCAAAAACCAGGAGATATTACTGATGTACCTAGATTATCAAGTAATGCAGATGTGAATGTAAATGCTGCTTCATCTAGATTCATTACTAAAACTGATTATTTAAGTATAAATAATATACGTATAGGTTATAGTTTACCACAAACTGTTTTAAGACAGTTAGGTTTAGCGGAAGTTAATTTCTTTGCTTCTGGAGATAATTTATTCTTATTTACAAAAAGAAAAGGATATAATCCTGCTATGAGTGAATATGGACAGTCTTCAGTGTATCAGTATGCACCATTATCTACTATTACTGGTGGAGTGAGAGTAAAATTCTAAAAAATTAACAAGACAAAAATGAAAAGAACGATATTAACTTTATTAGGAGTAGGTTTTATATTTGCGAGTTGCTCGAAAGATTTTCTTGAAACCTCTCCAACACAGACAATTTCTAAGTCAGATATAGATAAAATTTCAGAGTATTCACCTCATTTGGGTATAGCAACTTTGAATGGACTTTACGCTTATAATGTGAAAGCTGAAAGTGGTGGTACAACTGGACATGATGATTTTGGTCAGAAGGGTTACGATGTATATTCAGATATGTTGAGTGGTGATATGGTTTTGAATAACGAAATCTATGGTTGGTATTCTGGAATTGCTGATTTAACAGATATGATTAATCCATCTAATTTAACAAATTATAGACCATGGAGATTCTACTATTATATGGTAAGAGGAGCGAACAATGTTATAGAATCTTTTAAAGATAATACTACACCTGAGGGACAAGTTGTTTTAGCAGAGGCAAAAGCCTTAAGGGCATATGTGTATTATAATTTAGTAATGCTTTATACAGCAGGTTATGATGCTAATGAAAAGATTTTACCTGTTTATGAAACCCCATCACAAGAAAATATGCCAGCAAAATTAACTCAAGATGTTTTTGAATTAATGATTTCTGACTTATCATCTTCTTTAAGTTTGTTTGAAGATAATAATGCGACAGGCAAGGGTAATATTGCAAAAGGTAAGATTGATTATAATGTTGCTAAAGGAATCCTATGTTATGTATACGCGGCAAAAGGTACAAGTGATGCACTTTCTGAAGCTGCAAAATTGAGTAAGGAAATTGTTGATAGTGGCGTTTATACTGTAGCAAATGAAGCGATTCTTTTAGGAGGATTTAATAAAGCAGTAAGTAATCCAAACTGGATGTGGGGCGCAACGTTAACAACTGAGAATGATTTAGATTTGATTTCATGGTGGGGACAAATTGATGTCTTCACTTATAGCTATGCTTCTGTAGGTGATAGTAAAGGAATGAACAAGGAATTGTACGAAGCGATAAAACCTGATGATGTACGCAAGAAACAATTTGAAGTTTCGTTTTCACCAAATAATTTTGGTTCTAATACTTACCTTCCTGTAAATAAGTTTTATTCAGCTACAGGAAAAGTGTTACAAGGTCAACGTATTATTGAGTCTGATTATATCTATATGAGAATAGAAGAAATGTATCTTTTGAATGCTGAAGCTAATGCTCGTTTAGGACAAGAAGCAGAAGCTAAACAAACACTGAAAAATTTACTATCTAGTCGTATTGATGATGTTTCTTATATTGATGCACTTAGTGGAGATGCATTATTATCTGAGATATTATTACAAACAAGAATTGAATTATGGGGCGAAGGTAAAAGTTATGCAGCTGTGAAGAGAAACAAAAAAGATTTTGTTTATGGCTCTAATCACCTTCATTATGCAAATTCAACGTTTAGTTATGATGATAGAAGATTAAAACTATCTGTACCTCAAAACGAGATTTTGAATAATCCAGTATATAATAATTAATTTTGAAGTTTAAAATGAAAGAGTCTATCATTTGATAGACTCTTTTTTTTATTTATTAAATTTAACATAATTTAAGTGTTTTGTTGTATTTTGTAATATGTGTGTTTTTATTAATTGTTTGTTGTTTATTTTTTGTATTCTATTTATTTTATTAGTATTTAATATGCATTAATTTAATTTGATTTTTCTTAAGTCTTTTTATTTCTTAAAAATTATATAATTTTTTTGTTAGATTTGTTTTACTAACTAATCAATAATAATATAATGAAATCAAAGTTAAATTGGACTTTAATGGTTATCTTGACTTTGTTCACACAATTAGGTTTTGCTCAAGAAAAAAACTTATCAGGTGTTGTAACAGATGAAGGATTCCCAATGCCGGGCGTTTCAGTTGTATTAGTCGGTACTTCAGAAGGTACACAGACTGATATGGATGGAAAATACTCTTTAAAAGTTAAAACAGGCGATGTTGTTTTGTTTTCTTTTATTGGGTATAAAGAATACTACGTGT
>NZ_BAEX01000125.1 GCF_000246945.1 Myroides injenensis M09-0166 | reverse complement strand
ATTTATAGCAATTACTTTGCTGCCCAAATTTCAATCTCTATATCTATTTCAGCGAGTCCTAATGCTGATATATATGCTATGGTCATAGATGGGTAACTATTCATAAATGAACTATCCCATAAGGTATCAAAGTACTCCCAATCAATTTCTTTTGTTGACCAAATATTCACTTTAATAATATCCTTAAACTCTAATTGCTGACTTTCTAGTAAAGCTTTGATATTTTTAAAAGTCCATTTTACTTGTTCATTAAAGTTATTGGATATTACACCTTTCTCATTTATTCCTATTTGTCCTGAAAAAGTATAAATATTCTTATCATGAGGTATAAAAGTAATATGGGAATATTTTCCAACTGGTGCATTACACTTAATTGGCGTTATTCTAGAAATTCCATTGATGTCTTTAGTTAACATATCTTTTTTGCTTTTTTATATTGTTTTTACTGCAACAAAAATATGTGTACTTTAATAGGCATAATTGTAAAAAACCGACAATAAGCAAATTAAGATTATTTATATCATAAATGCATTAGAGGAAAATTCAGTAATTTCTCATCACTAATCTTTAGATAAGTCGTAGGCGTGCATCCTACAAAGCATTTAAAGTCTTTATTATAATGCGCTTGATCAAAATATTCATTGTGGTAAGCAATTTCAGTTAATGTAAATTTATCGTTTGTTCTTAGTGTATCTAAACTATTCTGAAAGCGAATAATTCTAGAAAATAATTTAGGTGACAATCCAATATGCATTTTCATAAATCGTTCTAATGAGCGCTCACTTATTTTCATTTCATTCTGTACTTCTTGTAATGATTTTCCTCTTTTAAAAGAATTAATAATAAAATGTGCTTTATGACAATCATAATTTGTTTTAAGAATAAGCTTTTTAATAAATTCAGAAAGAATAAAAATCTTATCCTCTGTAGTATTTGCGTTTCCTAATTGTTCTAAAACATCTTGTGAAACTATATCCTCTAGAGGTAAGCTACAATTGTACAATTCAAATGCGTCTATATTAAACAAAGCTTTTAAACTCATTGGTTGTAAATAAACACCAATTATTCTAAAACTCCCCTTCATTCTTTGATTAGTGAATTTACTGTATTGCCCATAAACATAGATAGGAGAAGTTATATCATATTCACTTTGTATTTTGTGTTCTTGATGATCAATGAATATTATAGAAGGTACACCATCCGGCAGAGTTTTAAAATCTAAAATATCATGATTTACGCTATCATATTCTAGAATCCAAAAATATTTCACATAGTCTTTTAATACTTGTTGAGGTAAAACTTCATTATATAATACTAATAACTTTCTTCTCTCTATCTATAAACCTTATCTAACTATAGTACGTTCATATACATTTATTACAAAAATACCATGACCAAAGTTTTCATTTTGAGCTAAGTTATCACTTAATCCACCAAAATACATAATACCTCTTCCCCTTTCAACATATCCTTTAACAGAATAAGTAACTACTACTCTTGTATCGGAAGGGTTTTCCATAATATCTATTGCTGTACCAGTAATTGGCATAGATATTATTTTATCTTGATTTTCTTTTTGCTTAACATCATAAATGGTAAACTTTCTAGCTCCCTCTCCTATTTCAGTAAGGGGCATTCCCATATCTTGACTTTTCTTAACTAACGTTACACCTAAATAATTAGGATAAGATCCTGAAGAGGCATCTACCACTACCGGGACATTATAGTCCATAAAAACTACCGAAACCGTATTTGGTTCAATAATAACATCAATATCTAAATTTAACTCAAGCAATGGATCTTGTACGTTATAAAAACTTGCTGTTTCTTTAGTTGTTTCGATTACTTTATCCATTGTCTTAAAGTAAACATCTGTCATCTGGTAAGCGTCCTTTTCATTATTCAATGTTTTTATTTTGCCTTCAGAATTAGTTAAGACTGATCGGTTATATTGTTTTTCATTATCCAATTTTCTTAAACGCACTGAACCATTGACATCTAAATCAGACTTAGGTTCTAACGTTCCTACGCCTACTTGTGCAAAACAAACATTTGTCAAAACAAATGCTAATAATATATATATGAATTTCATAATTTCCCTTTTTTAAATATCAAAAACACTAATCATAAAAACACCACGCCCCCAATTGAAATTATATTTACCATTATTACCTGAAAAGCTCTGCCACATTCCTACTTTTATATTTCTTGTTTCATTGCTTGCGTTAGCTGTCAAATTATAAATAATCTTAATTTCCTGATCTGTAGTATTTTCAACTTTATCAAAGTAGAAATTAGAAATAGCTCTACCTTTTGCAGCAGCTTGAGAATTATATGTTCCTGCGAAAGCAATTTCTCTACTAGCCTCCTTGATAACCGTTTGAACATTATTTATGTCTTTAGTTAAACTAATAGAAGCTGCGCCATAAATTTGATTAGGATCATCAATAGCCATTATAATTGGAATACTATAAACAATTTCAAAAAGCCTAGTAGAATGGGGAGGTATTATTACTTCAATAGGCATTTCCAAATTTACAGACCCTTCCTCCCCAATACTTTTTACAGTTTCAAGCCTTTTTAAATACACATTATTAAAAATCAACTCATTTTGATAGTGATAGCGGTACCCTAGATTACCATCTTCGTCAGCTATGATATACTTATCAAATTCATGTAAATCTTTAGTTGATTCCAAATCAGGTAATTTTACCTTATAGTTTATGTCTAAATCTGCAGTAGGTTCTAATGTTCCTACTCCTACTTGTGCAAATGATTTAACTATGCATAGCAGAAAAAATATAGTATATTGAATTCTCATGTTATAATGCTTTTGTATAAACCTTTAATGACATACCACCAAGACCATTTGTATTGTCTATATTCTTTTTACCAAAACTAAAATACACAGTCTCGTTAGCAAAACCCTCTACAAAACCATAGACTTTATAATTAACTTTCTTAGGTTGTTCACTGTCATTAATTAATATTTCTACCCACTTCCCTTCAATAAACATTCCTCGCAAATTATTACCACGATAAATAGATGAAAAAGAGAACTTTCTATTTGCCCCTAATATTTCATTTTCGGTACCATTCATATCAGTACGTACCAATTTACAGCCTGCAAAGGAAGTAGATACATCATCAATATTTGCCTTATTTAATAAATAAATAGGAACATTATAATTAACAATAATAATTGTTGAGCTCTTTGGTTTTAAATCAAATGAGTAAGCTAAATTTAGATTTGCTGTACCTTCTTTTTCTATAGCAACACTTTTATCCATAAAAACAGAATACACATTTGTAAAACTATATCCATCAGTACTTCCATTTACATAACCTAATAGTCCTTGATCATTTGCCGATAAGATTCTATTATAGTTACTGGGATTCTGAGCTTCTAATTTTCTAAAAATTACTTCTCCCTTTATCTCTAATTCTTCATTAGGTGTTAGAGTACCAACCCCTATTTGCGAAAACATAAGAAGTGGAAGTGTAAAACATATTAAACTATATATATATTTCATAATTTCTGTTGCTCTTTAATTTACAGTGTACTCTAAAATTAAATAGTAATCTCCTTTTGGATGATAAGTAGTTAAGAAACCTGGCATACCTAAATACAAAATTGTATTACCTCCAGAGATTTCTTTTTTAATTAAGCCTTCAGATATAGAGTTCTCCCCTTTCTTAATCAAACGAATACTTAAAACTTCATTCGAAATAACTACTCCCGGAATAACCACTTTATTAGTTGGCTCATTCAATGTAATGTCAAATACTTGCTCTATTACTTTTAATGGCGTATTTAACCATTTCTTTCCAGTATCTTGTGCATCATAAGAATAGTTAACAATGCTCTTTTCTATTTCAAGTTCTTTAAACTGGGCATTGCCATTACCATCAGACATTAATATAGTACCTGCTTTACTCCCTTCTGCATTTATTTTATTTGTAGTTACTTGTTTATTAGCGATATGCTTTGTTAATATTCCATTAGGACTTACATCTAAAGAAACATCTTTCAAAACAGTTTTATCACCACTAGAAACAGTAATACTACCATCCTCACTTGCAATATCCCCCGCGTAAGTATTTATATTTATAAATTTAGCTTCTCCATCTCCCATAGAAGCTAATATTGCACCTTTAGGAGCATTCTCACTATTAACTTTAATTGCTGTTATTGTTTTATCAGCAATTTTATCATTGGTAATCCCTTTGTTTTTAATAGAAATAGAAGCTTCTGAAAGTAAAGCCTGGTTTCCACCGTCCACAGCTATCGCGCCTACTCCTGATAAAGCCTCTCCTTCTATTTGGACGTATTGACTTATATCTTCATATTTAGCTCCACCATTACCATCTGAAACTAGAGCAAAACCTTTATTTGCTTGTTCTGAATTTAGTTTACTCTCTGTAATTGTATTCTCTGCAATATGACTATTTACTATTCCACCTTCTTTTACATTAATATTCATCGGTGTTAACACAGCTTTCTCTCCATTCTTAATTTCAATAGAACCATCTTCATTGCTCATTTGTTTTCCTTGAGTAAATACCAATTCATCAACCGATTTATAACTTGCTTTACCCTTACCATCTGCAGTTAGCACTGTATTAGTTTTAGCACCTTCTGAATTTAATTTAGAGACAACTACACTATTATCTTTCAAGTGCTTAGTATCAATTCCTAAATCAGCAACTCGAATATTCGTTTCGTGCAATACTGCTTTATTATTTGGATCCACATATATTGAAGTATCGCTATTTAACGCTTCGCCCTTGTCAAATACTAAGTTAGTTAGGCTTTTAAATTCAGTACCTCCTTCTCCATTAGAAGTTAATACATTATCTACCCCAGCATTTTGACCATTTACATTAGAACTTATTTTATCAGCAGTTACACTTAATTTAGCAAGTTTCTCAGTAGTAACAGCTGAGTCAGCAAGCTTTGCAGTAGTAATACCTTTGTCTTTAATAACAATAGTTGTTGGCGCTAATACAGCATTCAATCCATCCCCATTAACAAATTCTAATGAATTACCTACCTTTAAATCATAACCTCCTGCTTGAACTGCTTCTTTCAATACATAATCAAATCCTCCTTTACCATCTGTCACAAGTAACATATCTACTGGTTGACTTTCAGATGTTAGTTTATCTTTTGCAATTGAATTATCATTAATAGTCAATTTAATATCTTTAAGAACAGCTTTTGTACCGTCACCATTACCAAAACCAATTATACCGTCTGTTGTGATATCAAAAGCCTTATTTTGTAATTGCCCTATCGTTGTATAATTAAAACCTCCATTACCATCAGTTGTTAATATTTGGTTTTCTCCTTCAGTTTCTGAGCTAAGTTTAGCTATTGTAACTTGATTATCATCAATTTTAGAAGTAGTTATAGCCTTGTCTGCTATTTTACTGTTATCAATACCATTATCTGCTATACTTAAATTAAATGTTTTCAAAACTGTCTCATCCCCATTATCTACAACTATAATTCCATCAGTAGTAACATTTCCAACTTGATCTATACTAGAAGCTGCTATCGGAGCATAAGTTACATTTCCGCTACCATCTGCAGTTGCCACAGTACCTTTACTTGCATTACCAGAAGTTAGTTTTCCAGTACCTATTGATTTATCATTTATGCTAAACCCTACATCTCCAAAAGTCTTTTTGTCTCCATTATCAACAGCAATCACACCATCGGTACTAATATTTCCTAAGCCATCAATACTAGACGCAGTGATTGGAGCATAAGTTACTTTACCTGTTCCATCTGCCATAGCTACTGTTCCATTAGCAGCTTGTCCAGAACTTAATTTAGTTGCTGTAACTTGATTATCTCCGACCTTAGCAGTTGTAATCGCATTGTCTTGGATCTTTTGTGTGCTAACACTTGTCGGTGCTAAATGATTTGTTTTAACTCCTCCATTATTAATGCCAATAGCAACTTTTTTATCATCAGTACCAACTAAAACATCAGTACCTCCACTCACAGAAATACTCTCGTTTCCTATTATATCGCCTTTTGAAACTGTTGTAATTATATTATCAACTTTAACAAAGTTTGCCCCTCCAACTCCATCTGCAGTTAAAACCATTGTACTATCATCATTTTGAGAAGAGCCTATTTTTTCAGTAGTAATTGCCTTATTTTCAACATGAACTGTTGTAATCCCATTTTCACTTACTCCAATTTTCACATCTTCTAATAGTGGCTTTCCTGTTGCTGATGAAACTGTAATACTATTATCTGCCAAGAACTCTCCTGTTTTTTGTACTTCACTCAAAGGTTTATATACAACATTTCCAGAAGCGGTTGCTGTAGCAACAAAGTCTTTTTTATTCTCACCTGCCCACAACTTTTCTTGTGTAACAGCATGGTCAATTAGCTTTTTAGTAGAGATACTTTCGTCTTTTAAACTTAACTTAACATCACCAAATACTTTTCTATTTCCATCATCTACACTTATAACACCATCTGTTGTAATATTACCTATCCCATTGATATTAGAAGCCGTTATAGCTTTATAAACTACTTTACCATTACCATCTGCAGTGGCAACAGTACCATTAACTGAACCTTCTGAACTAAGTTTATTAGCTTTCACAGAATTTTCTGCTAAACTAAATTTAACATCTGACAATACTTTATTTTTACCAGAGTCAACTTTAATAATATCATCTGTTGTTATAGAACCAGAGTTTTTAATAACAGATGCAGTTATTGGCTCATATACAACTTTACCAGTCCCATCTGCTGTTGCCACTGATCCCTTGATTACTCCTCTAGAACTTAATTTATCAGCTTCTATTGATGCTTTATTTATACTAAAAGCTACATCCCCTAAAGTTGTATTTGCACCATTTGATACTTCTATAATATCATCTCCTGTGATACTTCCTTTG
>NZ_BAEX01000126.1 GCF_000246945.1 Myroides injenensis M09-0166 | reverse complement strand
GTGTGCAGTTTTATTTTTTAGAATTATTCCATTGCATAACATATTCCTTCTCTAAAGTTGGTTGGTCTATTGATTCCGATAAGATTATGAAGTCTTTGGATTTATAAAAGCTTACACTTTTCTCATTTTTTTGGTAAACGTTTAATTTTAATTCCGTTCGCAAATTTTTAGCATAATTTAAAAGTAAAGTTCCAATTCCTTTTCCTTGTTGTTCTATATCTACAAAAATTGATGCAATATAATTTTCACTTAATGCAATAAATCCTAAAATATTATTAGTTTCCTCTGCTACATAAACTTCTGAATTTGGAAGATATTTTTTAATCATTAAAGACTTGTTATTTATCCAATAATCTTTTGGTATAAAATCGTGAGCTATTATAGATGTGTTTAGCCAAATGTCAGCTAAAAATAGAACATCTTTATCTTCCATTTTTCTAATTATTGTCATTATTTTTCTAGTGTTTAGTTCTTAGTTTTTTTGTTAGTATGTTAAAAAAGAAGTATCGCTCAATCTTTTTATAATTCTTTTTCCGTGTGTTGTTTGGCTTAAAAAAGAAACACCTCCACTAATTCCATATAAGTCAATTTTGTTGAGATTTTTCACGTCTAATTCAAGCCACATAACATTAAATACACTTAATGTATCTCCGTGAGAAACAATTATAATATTTTCTTCATCATTATTTATTATTTCTTTGTAGAAAGGCAGAAGTCTTTGCCAAACATCAAATCTAGATTCAGCGTCACTGAAACATTTGTCATAAATTGTCAGCTCTTCATTTTCAATGTTCTCTTTCAGCCATTTAACCGATTTTCCTATTGCTTTTCCTAAACTTCTTTCTTTAAGCGACTCTGTGAAAATTGGATTTAGGTTGAATTGTTCTGCGATAATTTCAGCAGTTTGTTTTGTCCTTTTGAGTGTTGATGAATAGATAGAAAACTTTTTATTTTCTATTTCTTTATTAAGATTAAATGCAATGTTTTTAGCTTGTTGAATTCCTTTTTTACTCAATTCCCAATCAGTCCAAGAACCAATCATTCCGTTTGTATGATGAATAGATTCAGGATGTTGAATGGTAATTATGTTTTTAGTTCGGAACATTCTATATTATCGGTTTCTCGCAAAATTGCACACAACATTGTTATTTCACGAAATAAAACACGGTGTAGTTTCGTAAAATAACACCTATATGCGCATTTCGTAAAATCTGTTGCTAATATAATTACTTTTTTGTAAATTAGATACTTAGTAAGTTATTTTTTGTGGATAGCGAAACAACATAGGTTAAATTAGATTTATTTAAGTATGGATAGCGAAACAACATAGGTTAAATTAGATTTATTTAAGTATGGATAGCGAAACAATATTAAAAACCTTACACGACCGATTGCAAGTGCAACGCTATGCCAATAATACCATAAAATCGTATTGTGGTTATGCACAAATATTCTTAGAGTATATGAGTAAATATCGTACGCTCAACGAAATACCTATTGCTGAAATAGAGGGTTTTATTAATGAAAAAGTATTTCAAGACAATATTAGTGCATCTTATCAACGCTCTTTAGTTGGGGCAATTAAGAAGATTTATGAGTTGGTCAATAATCAATCGATAGAGTTAAATTATTTATATCCTAAACGAAAATCAGCCCAACTGCCTACTTTCTTTTCTCAAGAAGAAGTGAGAAAAATATTAAATGCTACAGAAAATTTAAAGCATAAAGCAATTCTTACCACTATTTACAGTTGTGGATTACGCTTAAGTGAGTTAATAAATCTTAAACTAACCGATGTAAAATCCGACAGTAATAAGTCGTTTTTCCTTTTCAGATTAACTAAACTTTTTGCCTAGTCCCCAACTTTTGCACTTGATCCCAACTTTTGCACTTGATCCGTACTTTTGAACAAAATGCGATACCCTTAAAAAATAAAAAACCTATAACTCGTTGTGAATCATAGGTTTTGTGCTTTTTTACTAACTTTTTAAAAGTTACTATTTATAATTTCGCGGAGAAAGAGGGTTAGCCTCTTTTATGCCGTATGCTTTATAAATAGGGGTGTTCACTTTTTTAAATTGATGTGCGCACCTTATTCGGAAAGTTTTAAACTATGATTGGAATCTATCTGATTCAAGATTAAATATACTATTTAATAATTGATTTTGAGATAAAAGATGACTTTTTAATTTATCTCTAAATTATATGTTTCATCAATACGGTGTTAGCGATCATTTTATTTTTCTAATTGTAATATTTTAAAATCTACTTCTAAATTTCTCATATTCTTTGAGAGTTCATTTAACGAAAATTTAGCAATATTTGATTCATATTTATCAATGTCAGTTTCCAATTTTCTTTCTGTTTTAGAGGTGTCTAAAACAGCTAATACAAAAACAATATTTCTGTTTTTAATAATATCTATAAAATCATCCTTTGAAGTTTTAGTTAAATATTTTTTTGCATCTATTGAATATGTTGAAGTTCCATTGTTAGTAGTAACAGTTTTATATAGTGTTTTAAGATAAACAAAATTATTTTTAGAGTCTTCTTTTATCTTCCTCGCTGCAATTAAAACTTGGCTACATAAATCTCTCATTGAATTATCAAATCCTTTTTTTACGTGATAGAAATAAACATTTTGCTCATCCCATCTCAAGATGTCACATGATTCTATATTTAAAGGAGTGAATTTATCGAAAACGAGTGAATTGCTTTTTGTAAAATAGGATTTATTATAATCATTTTCACTACCTATAAACCATTTGTCCATTAGTGGTCCAGAGTATTTATTAGAAGTAATAAAATGTAATGATTGTTCATTAATTTTATCAATAAATGTTTTACCTATTTCGTACCAATCGCGTTCAATTAAAAAGTAACTTTTACCACTATACATGATTTCAGTGCAAAAATGGTTTGTTAAAGAATCTTTAGTTAATGTGACGCCATTTGCATCAAAGGTTTCAATTGAAGTATTATTAACTGTTGTTTTGAATTGCTCTAAAGTTAAAGTTGAGTCAATATTTCTTATTTTGTCTAATATAGGTTGAATTTGTTTTATTGCTTCTTCAAATGGATAGTCATTTCTCTTACGTTTTACACTCATACTTAATCTTGTAGAATTAGCATAATAGTACTTTTCAAAATCCTTATGAGCGATTTCAACACTAAAGGAAGTTATTGGATTTAAGTAGTTATGATAAATTTCGTTTAATAGTTTTTCCCATAAATCATTAATTAGCATAGAATTAGATTTGTTAACTTTTTCAACACTATTAATCTCAACAACAGGAGGTAAGCTTATTAATTTTTCACATTTTCCAATTAATTTTAAAAGATCGATAAATGAAACAGATTTTTTAATAGAAAATGAATTTTTAGCTATACAAAGACTATCCGATTTTAATTCAGTTTTTGCAAATCCAAAAATTTTAGTTAATTGATCAATGCTAATTGAAGCGTTAAGTTCATTGTATATGTTTCCAAATGAGTCATTTTCATAGAGGTTATAGTCATTTCTAAAAAATTTAATAGAACCTTGTATACCACCCGTTAAATTTCTTTCTTTACTTGAACGAAGATTTTTATCTTCGGCTTTTAATATACGAGATAAAATTTCAAGACCAAAATCACTTGTAGCAATGTCTTGAATCACTACATGTGCATAACCTCCAGTTGATGCAAAGTATTTTTTTTGATTTAGAATTGTAAAAAAGTATAACATAACTCTCAGAAGTTGAGTTTTTATTTTTTAAGATCTTTTCACCATTTTCGACTACTTTACTCATAAAATCTTTCCATTTTATAAGATTTAGAGTTTCTCTGAAATATACTTTTATCTCATATTCTGAATTTAAATTAGGTATAACTTTCTGTTCCTTAAATTTATTTGATTTTAGGTGTTTATCAAGAAAATTAAAGTCGATTGTTTCTTCTGTTTTTTTAGACTTTCTTAAAGTTTTTACTTTATCTTTTAGTAAATAAATGGTGTTTTGAATCTTATCAGACATAATTTATAATTGGAGAGTTCGGTAGAATGACTGTTAACGTTTCGAGGCTTAGCGTCAATAGCAGAAAATGAAACGAAAAATTTTCGATTTATTACTTAACCCGTCATTTCGCTAACCCCTTGTAACCATTAGTATTAATTGTATTTTATTAATTCAGTTAAGAAGTTTGACATATTAATTAAATCTTCTCTTTGTTCTGGCGTTATTCCTTCTGGATCAAAGTGCATAATATCATTTCGTATTAGACGAATTTTATCTAATTGTTTAATAAAAGGGACTCTTTCAATGTTTAGATTTAATTTTTTAAAATTTTCTTCATTTTCTATTAATCTAATATATTGTCCAAATGTCAAATCATCTATAAATTCAGCTTTGTCCTCTTCTGAGCAAACAGATTTTAAGTCTTCAAGTAAGAATTTTTCATCTAAGAGTAAACGTATTAAGTTCTCTATTTTTTCTAGTAAAAGGAAAGGTTCTGTCAATGTAAAAAATTGAGAACTGATATCAGTAATTGTGACAATCCCCGATAATGATTTATCTTTTTTTATAACTAAAACCATTTCTTCTTTTATTACTGTTTTAATTGCATCTAATAATGGTGTATCAAGGTCAAGAATAACAACTTTTGTTTTTAAAAAGTCCTTTACATCTTTAGATTCATTTCCGTTTGTGATTCCAATACCTATTGTTTCCCAAGTTATTAAGCCTGCAACACTTTTCGGGTTACTCATTACCGGAAGTTGAGAAAAATTGTGCATCATCATAAGCGTAATTGCATCAGATAATTTTGAATCTCTATTAATTGTAATAGGTGGTTTATTTGCTGATGGTAAAATACTAATCCTTAAAATAGGATCATTATCTGATTTACTTCTAGCTCTAGCTTTATGTTTTAATTTAATACATCCATCTATCCAAACAGTTGAGTAATGAGGATCGGTTTCTAAATTTTTAGAATGTAAAAAATTATCAATTCTTGCGTTATTCCCTTTTGTTCTTTTTACACAATGGAAATAGCTTAAAAAATCTCTTGGGGAAATTTCAAATTCTTTATCTCTATTTTCTTGAATTTCTCTTACAATTTCTAAAAAGTCTTCTCTTACATTCATTTATGTGATTAGTTTTTCAAATATTACAAATAATGGATTACATATTGACGATAGTGTTGGATTAGAAATCCAAAAACTTTTAACTTCGCACAAAAGCCAATTAATTAAATTTAGTAAAACTGTCAATATAATTTGCTGTTGCTAGAATATAAAATTATGCTCTCAAATTAAGAAAAACCTTATATTTTAGAAAATACCATGTTATACGACCTTATTACTCTAATAAATTTTTTAATTCTTTATATTTTTCATCTTCCAATATATCTAGTTCATTTAAAGTTGCAAGTTTAATCGCATTTCTTGCTTCTTTAATCCTACTAAGCATAGGTAATATTACTCTATTGCCGTGCTTTAAGAATGACTCAAGGTCTTTTTTACTTGTTGGAATTTTATATCCAGTATTACTTGATGAAATAAGTATTCCTTTATCTCTTAAATTTCCAATGATCTTAGATCTAAAATATTCTTCATTCATCGCTTTTTCTCTTGTAGAATTTAAATGTCGCATGATTTCTTTAGTTGAAATGTATACGTTTTTAGAATTTGCTCTTTGTAACCAAATTAAAAGTTTAAGAAATGCAATTTGGTCGCTAATTTGGGAATCAGATGAATTACTTTTTTCAATAAAATTGAATACTCTTTGGAAACTTACATCTGAAATTCTTTTGTCAAAAGTTTGTTGTGAATTACTGTCATCAAAGTCATTTATTGTCAGTTTTCTTGGGAATATATTTATTGAAGTAACTTTTGGTTTTATAAGGTTTAGTAATTGATCACTATTTTCATTTAACTTATTAAGATCATAGATATAAGCAATTGTACCTGCGATAAAATCAGCTAATTGGATTAATATTGATTGTTTGCTGTTTGTGTGTTTAAATTCGATGCCAGAAAATAATGTTCGTTGATGATTTTTTTCAACATACTTCTTAAATTCAAGCATAAACTTGTTTGTTCCATGTTCATCTACACTTAATTGTAATTCAGGAAATGTTCTATATAATTCCTTATAAAGAAGATTATTTACGAATTTATAAAAGGACTTTTTATATTTAAAACCTTCTGTTGTTAATTGCCTTTTGTCAACAACAACTGCATATATTGAAAAGTCAAGCTCTAAAATATCATGAAGAATTTTTTTTCGTCTTGTAATGTTATCACTTACTTTACTTGATTTTATTTCTCCAGTTTGAAAATGTTTTTTTCGAATAATTTCCAATTCATTTTCTAACTTTTCAACTTGTTCTTCTGATTTTACTAAAATTGATGCAACAATAAAATGAGAACCTTGGGTTTCAAATTCGAATGAATTATTACCTGATTCATCTGCGAATCCTAATATCATAATTTAAGTGTTAAGTTCATATTACGCTTAATCAGAAAATAATGTTTTATTATAACATAATTGTACTTTAAGAAGTGAGGAAAATTGAAAGCATAAGCTTCAGTCATAGCAGAAAGCAACCATTTTGTTACCCCCCCCCATGTTG
>NZ_BAEX01000127.1 GCF_000246945.1 Myroides injenensis M09-0166 | reverse complement strand
CAAATATTCCTTTTTTCTTACAGTACATAATTATGTTTATTTTTGGTTTTGTACTAGTAAATGTCTATGCTGTTTATCCTGGAAATGCTGCAGAAATTTACAGTACGTTAGGATGGTCTTCTGGGGTGATTACCAGTGCTAATAACACAATGATTATTGGGATGGCCCTGACTTTTCCTATTATCTTAAGGGTTAAAATGGTATTAAAAGCTCAGGTGAAATTGTTTTGGGGGTGTTTGCTTTTAGCCTCCCTATCGATCGTATCCATTTACAATACAAGTTATGTAATGTTACTAGTGATTAGCTTTAGTATGGGGGTGATTAAAATGAACTGTCTCTCTGAATTTACTTTGCTTTTCATTACTATCGTTACTCAAAAAACAGGAGCGAAGATAAAGTCTTATTCCTATTTCTATGCAGTGCTTTACGCTATAGTAGCTATGGGAACGTTTGTGTCAATCTACACTGCTTATGGATTTAGTTGGGAGAGAACTTGTGTGGTTTTTGCAATTCTACTTGTACTATGTGCAATATTGACACTCTTTACTACACATACTGCTAATTTTTCAAAATTTTATCCACTGTATTATATTGATTGGTTTAGTGTTGCTTGTCTTAGTTTAGGCTTTGCTTTGTGGAGTCATTTGTTTGCTTTTATTCAAGAATACAATTGGTTTTATGGAGATTATAGAGGGAGTCTTTATGGAATAGGTGGACTATTACTGATTGTACTGGGAATGGTTAGACAGCGCTATTTGAAGCGACAATATTGGCAATTGATAACTATGCGAAAGCGCAATGTTTGGGTGGCGGCTATCTTTATTTTCACCATTGGCATATACCAAGGAGCTAGTGGGTTTGACAATCTAATAATGTCATCAATATTGCAATACGATACACTAACAGTAGGAAGAGTGAATTTAGTAATGATCCCTGGTTCTTTGCTTGCCGGAGCTATTGGATTAATGCTACTTAAGAAAGATAATCGAGGACTAAAAACATTTATCATATTGGGATTTAGTGTTTTTATTTTGCAATACCTAGTTTCTTATTTTTATATTAATCTACAGCTCACGATTACTTATTTTTATTTTACGCATTTTATGCGTGCTTTAGCAATTGGGATATTATATATTGGTTTGTGGCATTATCTTACTATGGGGTTGGAGTTAAATGACTCACTTTCTATTATGTCATTAATGTTGATTGTACGAACATTTTTAGCCTTGGCTATTTTCTCCTCACTGTACAGCTATTTAAGTTATGTTTTACAAAAAACAAGTATCAGTGATCAGGCTTTATTTATTAATTTTTCATACGTAGAAAATAGAGCAAATTTATCTTTATCTGCAATACAACAACAAACATTATTGGCGTCGTTTAAAACAATTTATGGCTATATTTTATTAGTTTCAATACTTGTTATGACAACTGTAAGTTTACATGGATTTGGTTTATCTAAATGGAGGTTATCAATACAAATGCGACGTTCTTGGGTAAAGATAAATAAGAGGTAATAAGTTGTGCATATATAAGGTATTAAGTAATTTTTAAAAAAGTACGTTTAGAGGCATATTACAATCTAGTAAATAATGTAGAATTAGAAGTTATAAATAGCCTTAGATTTAATTCCTAAGGCTATTTAATAGTACTCTTACTTTATCCTTTTACAAAACTTTTGCTGTTTTTAATTTAAACTGTAGATTTCACTATCTAAAATATTACAAGTTTGTTTAATTCAATGTCAATTTTTGGACCTTGTAAAATGCAACTCAATAAATCCATTGTGTTCCTTATGGGTTACAATATTAAACTTTGTACCTAAGTTATTTTGTACTCCTAAAACGTCACTTTCTCCAATAATCAAGGGATTGATATTAAGATAAAGATCTGTTACTAGTTCTTGGTCTATAAAAGCGTTGAAAGTACTAGTTCCGCCACCAATAGCTAGTTCTGTAATTCCTTTTGTAGTCATATAGGCTATTACCTCTTCGGGACTACTAACAAAAGTATATCCATCCTTAGAATAGTTTTGATTCGTAGACAATACAATAATCTCTATTCCCTTAAAGAGAGCTTTAACCTCTTGAGGAGAATTTTGAAAGCTTTTAAAGGTATTAAATCCTATTACTAAATTTCCAATTTGATGTGCTATGTCAAGATAGAAAGTTAAGGCTTCTGTAGGTAGTTGGTATAAAGGATTATCTGACACTAATACTTTACCATTGATTGAGATATTGGCAATTAAAGCTATTTTCATGTTATAGTTTTTAAAATAACTACAAATCTAAAACACAGTTATTTTATATTTGCTATGACTTACCTCAAGGATAGTAACTAGATAATGAAAAGCGATAACCTAGACAAACAGACAATTTTAGCACTAAGAGATGCTATTGAGCTACTTAGTGGAAAATGGAAATTTTGCATTCTTCATAATATTCATATAAATCAAGTAATGCGGTTTAAAGATTTGCAACAGCATGCTAAGGAAATTTCGCCTAAAGTCTTGTCTAAAGAATTGCAAGTGTTGGAAGATAATTTATTAATTACTAGAACAGTTAATTCCACTAAACCAATCACAGTATCTTATCGATTAACAGAACATGCTTTGGAAATTTATCCAGTTCTACAAGCTTTAATTGCGTTTGGTAAAAAGCATAGAAACTTAATTATAGGTAAATAGAATAAAGCTAATGTTTATGTGTTACTAAATCTAATTACTAAAAATCTATTTCAATAATATAATGCTCAGGAAGTTTAAAACCATTTTTCTTGGCGCTTATCCATAAAGGAGGAAGAAATATTTTTTTTCTTCTTTCATCAACTTTATCTATATTTTTTATATAAGAAATTTGCTTAATAGTATTTCTATACTTTTCTATATTACCATCAAATTCAATTGGATCTGTGATTGTTTCATAAATTTGATCTTTGCCTAATCTTCGTTCTGTATCATCAATAATAATAGCATATTGATAAGGAGATAAGTTTCCAAGTTTAACCATTTCAAGTAAAAATAATTGATATTCTTCTTTTTTATAGGTTGTAATTTGAGCAGAGTGAATTAAACAATTTATAAATAGATCATCATTCCAAGTATCCGTCTGTTGTCTGTTGATATCCTGTCCAGCATGATATACATTTAAAAAAAGGTCTTTTGTACTTTTCCATAAGGCTTCTTGTAAATATAGTTGTTGAGCTTGATCTGTAGTATGACTTGTATATTTTCTAGTATTGGTAATTAAAAACTCAAGAGATTTAAAAATAGACAAATATTGATCTTTTGTAAAATCAATATTTTTGAGGTACTCATTTCTATATAAAAGATAAATAGAGTCCAATTCTTTTTGATATTTGGGAATTGGTAGATAAGTTTCTCTACTAGCTTTAAAATAGTGCTGATCTTCTTCTAAGTATACTGGAATTTCACTTTCTTTTTTATAACCACTGAGAACCAGTAATTCTAGTAATTTATTAATTTTGTCTTTGTTGTTTAACTTCTCATTCAATTTAATAGCATCTATAATATCATCAGGGAAAGGAAAGGCTGTTAAAAAGGCTTTGTCATATTCTTGAGAGGCCATCTTTGTATTGTTTTCTGCATCTAAATGCTGTGCCTTGTTAATCAAGTTATAATAAGCAGTATAATCCTTTTTTTGAGCTAACAATCTATTGGTTGAAATAAATAAGATAAAAAATAAAATCAGGTTGAGTTTTGTATTGCTTTTCATAAATTTAGTTGTTTTATGGTTTCTATTACAGTAGCTCAAGTTTAAAAATTAAAGCTATATTATTAAGAATAAGACGCCCGTAGAAGAAAATGTTACACAATAAATAAAAAAAAGATAATATATGTTTTCGTAAAACAGATTAGTTAACTTGTTTTACACCAATACTATAGTAATGGAATACTCTTAAATCCATATAAAATACTAGCCAAAGCTCCTGTAATCACTCCATTTATATCAGTGTCTTTACCTAAGAACATAACTTTTAAATAGCCTCTTCATAGCTATTTGTAGTAAGTAGAGTTTGAAGAGCAATTTCTGAGCTCCCCAACTACAAATCTTCTATTATTAAATTCACTTGGATCAATCTCTTTAAAACTAGGAGAGAAGATACGCTAAAAGTATTCATTTTCCTGATACATATAGAGGCTAAGTCTTTTATAAGATTTTCATGTGCCAGATGTGCATCTTTAGTTAAATCAAGATGTTTGGCATAGATAATATAAATAAAATAGCTATAGATAGCTATTTTATGTGCATGAGTTAAGCTACTAAAGTTACTGATATGGCTGTAAGGATCTGTAATGTTCTTGTTATATAAGAGCGGAAAGAGCAGAGGAGATATACGTATTAAAGAGCCATTTCCATTGTCACGATCTGTGTTGAGTCCTGCTGTTCTCCAATTATAGTTATTTGCAAAATTTTCAATTGCAAATAGAGTTGTTCTACCAATATCAAAAGTATCCCCATCTGCAGGTCCAATAACCTTCTTTCATCCAATCTTTAAAACGATGCATTAAATCATTTAAATCAGTCTCTTTTGAGGCTAAATATTCTGCTATACAAAAGTAAGAGAAGAATCGTCACTAAAGGTTCCAACAGGTTTATGTCAAGAACCAAACCCAGTTAATATATAAGGCTCGTTTTGATAATTAATTCTAACAGATTCTATTACACCAAATAGGATATCTTGTGCTAAGTTGGACATATTATACTTGTTTTTTAAAGATTGTCTCTCAAAATTAAATCATATAAATGGCAACCCAAACTCTAAAGAAAGGATTTTTTGTTTTTTATAGAAAAGCCTTAGTTGATAATTACTAAGGCTAGAAATAATAGTTTAATTTCAATATTCTTTTTCCATATACTCTACCAACACTTCCTTTAGTTTATCTAAATAACATGTTTTGGATTTAGCTCTTGTTTTCATACGGTGAAAAGCATGATGTATATCTAGGAGTTTTATACCAAATAACTCTTGAAATAAAAGCGCTATTTTACGTATTTCTCCTTTACCATTATTAATTGATCCTGAGAGATAAAGTGCGTAAATAAGCTCTATGAGCGCATTTTTAGACTCAGACCATACTAAATTAGATGATGAAATTGAATTGTTACCAACATCATATTCTTGTATTTTTTCATGAAGGTAATTTTGAAGTATGTCATGAGCCACAATATGAGCTATCTTATAGTCATAATAGGTCGAGAACAGAGAATCTATTTCAAATATAAAGCTATTTATACCAATGAGTAAATCTATTTTACCAAGAGTAAAGTATTCGATGTCTTTGTCTGTTCTATTAGCATTATAGTATTTATAAAAATCATTATTAGCAAAATACTTTTTATACTCAAGGTTTAGTTCTTCTAAGTGCTTATGGTAGTATTTATTTTTAATGACAAGATATATCGGACAATTTGTTTCAATTTTATACACCTTGTTATAAAAGATTAGTTTTCCTAAGACTTGAGATTTGATTACTTTAAAGAATTCTATTTCATCTGTTTGATTTGAAAAACCTACTAGAAATATTTTTTGTTTTAGATTCATAAGTAGAAGTCTTAAAAAATGAATCATTTCGTAAGCTTTTGAAATAGGATTCGAATCAATTAAGTTTAGTTCAATTTCTTTTGTTTTGATTGTTTTCAATACACTTTTGTAAAGAGCATTTTGTGTCATAATTGTTGAGTTTTGGTTGGTTAATTATTGACAGTAACACTAGATTAGAACTCATTGTAAACTCTATTAAAATCGACAATAGCATCATAGAAACAGAGCTTATTGGTTATGATAATTATGGACAAAAAGGCTTAGAGGTACTAGACCTTCAAGAAATAAGCGCCTCAAAAGAAATCATTGCCAATATGGGACAAACGGCAGGAACAAGTATTTCTATGAGCAGGTCAGCCTCAGATCAAATAGCAGGGGATCTAACTAAAGGACTTATTCAAGGCGTATCAGGTTACTTTTCAAAGAAAGTAAAAACTCAAAGAGTAACCCTAAAACAAGGGCAAGAGCTGTTTCTTGTACCTAAAGAATAACAATCAAGTAAAAACAAATCATTATGAAAACAATCATTAAATATATATTACTGTGTTTACTAACTGTAAATACAATAATTGCTCAAGAGAGTAAAAAGTCTATCAACTTATTTAATGCTGAGGTGACTCCTTATATCATTGAACTGACTCAAAACAAAACCACTCATATTCTATTTCCAAGTAGTATTGAATATGTGGACTTAGGAAATAGTGAGATTATAGCCAATAAAGTAGAAGCTACTTCTAGTGTTCTTCGATTAAAAACCGTAAAAGAGGATATTTCACCTACAAACTTTACTGTAATTACAAACGATGGTAAATACTATAGTTTTGATGCTAGCTATAATGAAGAACCAATACAACTTAGCTATGATTTAACTGAGTTTGAAAAACAAAATAGTAAACAAAAAAGTGAAGTGTTATTTAAAGATTTAGGCTCTACCAGTTCAAGTTTAGCTTATCTTTTTATGAAAGCTATTATCAAGCCTCATAAAGCATTAGGCAATAAATCTCCTAAAGAATATAAGCCCAGATTTAATGAAGAATTTAAATGGA
>NZ_BAEX01000128.1 GCF_000246945.1 Myroides injenensis M09-0166 | reverse complement strand
ATCTGCTGTTTCTTTTTGCAGTTTTCTTAATTTTTGAGTTTTTAGCGCGGACTTTTAGCGCATTTTTTGTCCTTTTTTCAATCATTTTAGCATTTTTAATGCTCCATTCGCTTCTCGTAATCCATTTCAAATTATCAGCACGATTATTCAGAGGATTTCCGTCAATGTGTTCCAATAAAATTTGGTCTTCGCTCGGTTCGGGAAGAAAATTTTCAGCAACTAATTAATTAGGCTGAAATATTTAACAGTTGTATTTTTATTTTCAGTTTTTGAGAAAGCAACTTGCGCTGTAAATCCACCAACCAAAGAAGGCTTCAAAAATTTTGTTTCTTTTTGTTTCTCAACGCCGTTTTTGTCCACATATTTTTTTCCAATTCGTCTTACATTCCCGAAGTTGGAAATTTCGTAATTAAATTCTTTATGTTATTTCCAAATTTCCATTAAAATTCTCTCAAGTCTTATTGATACGCTGTTTTAGTGAAATAGCAGATAACGGTTTGCAGCTATACGCAGGCAGGGATTTTAACCACTGAACTTCCTACGAAGAACTGAACTTTAAATTTACCACTTAACTGTCCTACGAAGCACGAAACCCCTGCTTGCGTATAGGTGATGTTATGCGGTCGGTTTTCATTTTCTCTTCTTTCTCGTTAATTTGTCAAGCAAAGTTACTAAATTTGCAGTCAAGCAATTTCAATTTTTGAATTATGTATTTCAGCAGACCTTGGACTTCTATCTAAGTGATAGGCAGTCCTGAAAATTCCAATCTCTTTTAGGTCAAGACAATTAGTCTATGGGTTTCGTGTACCGACTTTTTTGTAAAGGCGTTACGTTGTCATAGTTGCTCTGTCGGGTAATACTGTCTATTCACTTCTCCACGATTTGAATTCAAGTTGTGTGCTTCCCCGAAATTGGTCCGATTAAAAATAGAAAAAAGGCCCTATTTTTAATTAATAATTATGAAAACAACACAATTTACGGAAGCACAGATTGTTTCAATATTGAGACAGCACGAGAAAGGCGTTAAGGCAAGTGATATTGCCAGGTCAAATGGCATTTCAGAGAAGACCTTTTACCGCTGGCGAAGCAAATATGGGGGGATGGAAATTAACGATCTCAAGCGCCTAAAGGAACTGGAAGCTGAGAATGCCAAGCTCAAACGGATGTATACCGACTTGGCACTACTGAATGAGGCCTTGAAAGATGTGATCGAAAAAAAGCTTTAGCGCCTTGCCAAAAAAAGGAAGTCGTTACCTATCTGACCTGCGAACATCGGATAAGTAAGCGCAAGGCCTGCAAAGCAATTGGACTTCCCAGGAGCAGCTATAGCTATCAAGCTTGCTCCAAACAGGATGATAAATACATTGGGCTATTGAATGCTTTGGTCGATAGGCACGTCAGTATAGGTTTTTGGCAGAGCTATCATAGGATACGAAAATCCGGAGAGGTGGTTAACCACAAAAAACTGTACAGGATCTATACCGCACTAAAACTTAACATTAGAAGGAGGACAAGGAAAAGATTGCCAGCTAGGGCAAAACAACAACTATTTAAGCCACATGCAATCAACCAGGTCTGGAGCATAGATTTTATGAGTGATAGCCTGTGGGATGGGAGAAAAATAAGGCTATTGAATGTAATCGACGACTTTAACAGGGAAGTACTTATGATAGAGGCCGATACCTCGCTGCCAACCTTAAGGGTAATCAGGTGCCTGGAAGAAATTGCCCAGCAAAGAGGTTATCCGCAAATGATCAGAGTGGACAACGGACCGGAGTTTATTAGTGCAAAATTGGATATGTGGAGCAAGCAGAGGCAGATCAAACTGGTTTTCATACAGCCCGGCCAACCCACACAGAATGCTTACATTGAAAGGCTCAACGGCACATTCAGAAGAGATATTTTAAACGCCTATGTGTTCACATCAATAAAAGAGGTAAAAATGATAAGTGAGGAATGGATAAAGGATTATAATTATAACAGACCGCATAGAGCGCTAAAAAATAAAACACCGATGGAGTATAAGTTTCAACAATAAATTCTATTTTTGATTGGCACGAAAATAAGGGAAGCACACAAAGTATTCACCTGTAAGAAGTTACTAATGACAAAAAAGAAATTGCCCGTTCGTTTTACGGGTCAGCACTTTACTATTGATAAAGTGCTAATAAAAGATGCAATAAGACAAGCAAATATAAGTAATCAGGATACGGTTTTAGATATTGGGGCAGGCAAGGGGTTCCTTACTGTTCATTTATTAAAAATCGCCAACAATGTTGTTGCTATTGAAAACGACACAGCTTTGGTTGAACATTTACGAAAATTATTTTCTGATGCCCGAAATGTTCAAGTTGTCGGTTGTGATTTTAGGAATTTTGCAGTTCCGAAATTTCCTTTCAAAGTGGTGTCAAATATTCCTTATGGCATTACTTCCGATATTTTCAAAATCCTGATGTTTGAGAGTCTTGAAAATTTTCTGGGAGGTTCAATTGTCCTTCAGTTAGAACCTACACAAAAGTTATTTTCGAGGAAGCTTTACAATCCATATACCGTTTTCTATCATACTTTTTTTGATTTGAAACTTGTCTATGAGGTAGGTCCTGAAAGTTTCTTGCCACCGCCAACTGTCAAATCAGCCCTGTTAAACATTAAAAGAAAACACTTATTTTTTGATTTTAAGTTTAAAGCCAAATACTTAGCATTTATTTCCTGTCTGTTAGAGAAACCTGATTTATCTGTAAAAACAGCTTTAAAGTCGATTTTCAGGAAAAGTCAGGTCAGGTCAATTTCGGAAAAATTCGGTTTAAACCTTAATGCTCAAATTGTCTGTTTGTCTCCAAGTCAATGGGTAAACTGTTTTTTGGAAATGCTGGAAGTTGTCCCTGAAAAATTTCATCCTTCGTAGTTCAAAGTCGGGTGGTTGTCAAGATGATTTTTTTGGTTTGGTGTCGTCTTTTAAGCTGCCGCATAACGGGAAACGCATTGGCGAAGTGGCGGATAAATTGAACCGAAAGTTCAATTTAGCAGTGACGTAGCCGATGTGTTTCCACAGAAGCTAAATTATTAAAAAAAAGCTGAATGTGGGACACATTCGGCGGAATAAAAAGCACAAAAGTTGAATTTTGAACTTAACCCGCCATTTTGCCAATGCGATGTTGAACTAAACCTCCGGTAGCTTTCGCTGCGATGATTTAGTACCTTAGTATTTATTAACGTTTAAATAATTGATAATATGGTAACTAAAAAAAATCTCCGGAGGAATTAAGAACGAACAAATATTTGAATCGTGCTTGTAATGAAATTACAGGTTTTTCTGAACTTCTGCAACGTTTTGAGCGAAATATTTCTATTTTAGGACGAAGCAAACGCACTTTTGAAAATTATTCGCGCCATGTGGCCGCAATGGCACTTCATTTTGGTGCTTTACCAACCGAATTACATCCAGAACAAGTTAAAGATTATCTCTTTGAACTGCAACAACGTTCCAATTCACCTTCGCAATCGTATTTTAAACACACGGTTTACGGACTTCGATTTCTTTTAAAAACAGAGAATTTACCTTACGATCATCTTCATTTACCATCGATTCCTAAAGAAAAGAAACTTCCTGTAATTCTGAGTCGAGAAGAGATTTGGAAGATGCTTCAACATGCCGATTTACTCAAACATCGCATTTTAATTGGATTGATTTACGGCTGTGGTTTGCGTTGTATGGAAGTTAGAAATATCGAATTGAAACACCTAGATTTTGATAGAAAACTACTGCATATCGTTCAAAGTAAAGGCAAAAAAGATCGTTATGTTCCTTTATCGGATCATCTCATTCGAGGGATTAAAAAATATATTTCGGTTGAACATCCTACCACATTTTTATTTACAGGCAACACCAAAGATGCCAAAGGTTTTGATTCGCGATACAGCCAACGTGGGGTTCAATGGGCGATTCAATCGGTTTGTAAAAAAGCTGGAATTTTAAAAGACGTGCATACGCACACGTTGCGCCACAGCTACGCTACGCATTTGTTAGAAGATGGGGTGAATATTCTTCAGGTTCAGAAACTGATGGGTCATGAGCGTGTGGAAACCACGATGGAATACTTGCATGTTTGTCAGCTCGAAAATCAAAAAGTACACAGCCCACTAGATACCGTTTTTGCTTTATGCAGCCGCAGTGGGAAGTAGCCGATGTGCTGAGAAAAGTCGATTTGTCCAACCAAAACTTTACCGTTCATCAAGAAAAAACGTTAAGAGCATTGACTTTGTGCCGAACTGCTGCTTTGGGCGGACATGTAGATGCTTGTGATGCTTGTGGCAACATTAGTATTAGTTACAACAGTTGTCGCAATAGGCATTGCCCGAAATGTCAAGGTCATAAACGTGAAGAATGGATTCAGGCACGTGAGCAGGATTTGTTGCCTTGTTCGTACTATCATTTGGTTTTTACCCTTCCAGATTCGCTTAATGGATTAGCGATTGCACATCCAAAAATCGTTTATAAAATCTTGTTTGATTCTGTTTGGTCGACATTAAATCAATTCGGAAAAACGGAAGGTTTGCAACTAGGAATGATTGCGATTTTACATACCTGGGGACAAAATTTAAGTTTACATCCACATTTACACTGCATTATTCCTGGTGGTGGAATTGATGCCAACGGTAAATGGAAACGCAAGATAAAAACCGATAAATACTTATTTGCAGTAAAAGCGTTAAGCAAGGTTTTTCGAGCAAAATTTGTTGCCTTGTTACGTAAAGAAAAGCTTGCCGATGCTCATGTTTTGCAAAGTTTATTTGATAAAAATTGGGTGGTTTATGCCAAACGCCCATTTGGAGGTCCCAAACAAGTAATCGAATATTTAGGAAGATACACCCATAAAGTTGCCATCAGCAATCATCGGATTAAAAATGTAACAAATCAAGAAGTTACCATCAACTATAAAGAT
Organism: Myroides injenensis M09-0166; assembly: GCF_000246945.1. GTDB lineage: Bacteria > Bacteroidota > Bacteroidia > Flavobacteriales > Flavobacteriaceae > Flavobacterium > Flavobacterium injenense. The sequence goes on along the minus strand of NZ_BAEX01000128.1, from coordinate 1,537 downwards.
TATAAAGGCGGAAGTAAAACCAAGCAACTCACCTTAAAAAACGAAGAGTTCACAAGGCGATTTAGCTTACATATTCTGCCTAAACGCTTTGTGCGCATACGCCATTACGGTATTTTAAGCAGCAGTTGGAAACGCGGAAAACTCCAACAATTGCAAAAAGATTTAAAAGTTGTACGCCCAATAATTGAGCCCAAAACCCAACATAAAAAATGCTATTGTTGTAAAGTCGGCAATCTGATCACCTTGCATGTTTTTGGGCAAAGAGGACCACCGAAAGCCTACCTTATCGGAAGTAAACTTGCGCCTGTGAATTAACTTTTATGGGTAAGGGAACTTGTGTTTGGTTGTTTCGAAAAACAATGTAAAAAAATAGAAACAAACACAAAAAAAGCAGTAATCGTAAAATTACTGCTTGTATATCTTAAAACTGCACTTCGAAAACTCCATAATACGTATTAAGCTCCCTACGGTTCCGTTCAACGGGCTTTCATCTCGTGCCCTCCGGGCAAGACGAAAGCTTAGTTATTATGTGTAGTTTTTTAGTATCTTTGTCAGATGAAATTATCAGATTAGCAAATTTACTTTACGCAACGTATAGGAAGAGAATAGTTTAGTATTATTCTTCGTTTCCTTATTGTCTCTTATTGTAAATTAAATATGTTAAATAATGAAAAATTACTTCGAAAGTCCTTTTAAAGGAAAAATAATCAAAGACCACATAACTAATCCCAATATAATTTCGGGTAAATATTCTTATTATTCTGGTTATTATCACGGTCATTCATTTGACGATTGTGCTCGTTATCTGTTTCCGGACAGGAATGATGTCGATAAACTAATTATCGGTTCTTATTGTTCAATAGGGAGCGGTGCAAGTTTCATAATGGCAGGTAATCAAGGTCATAAATATGATTGGATTTCCAGTTTTCCATTTTTTTATATGTCTGAATTTGATGTTTTCAGTAAAAGCCAAGATGGATTTCAAAAAGCAGGAGATACAGTTGTTGGGAATGATGTTTGGATTGGTAGTGAAGCTATGATAATGCCAGGAGTTCAGATAGGAGATGGAGCTGTTATTGGCAGTCGTGCTTTGGTTACAAAAGATGTTGAACCTTATTCAATTGTAGGGGGAAATCCAGCCAAATTGATAAAAAAGAGATTTAGTGATGATGACATCCAAAAATTGCAGGAAATGAAATGGTGGGAATGGGATGAAGAAACCCTTTTTGAAGCAATGCCAATTCTTTGTTCAAATAAAATCGATTTGTTGTACAAGTTTTTTAGAAAAATGAAATGATAAAAAGAAGGTTCCGAAATTCGGAGCCTTTTTGTTTTAACTGCGTTTGCGGCTAAAATTACACATAATGGCTCGGCGAATTGGCGAAGTAGCGAAGCTGTATCGAAGATACAAAAGCGGAGCTATTTAGCCAAGTCGCTTGTTGTAAGCAGTCCGCGAAGCGGCGGCTTACGGCAAGCGACGTAAGTCGCCGAGCCATTGTTAGCAAGGAGCGCAGCGGATTGCTAACAACGTTTTCGG
>NZ_BAEX01000129.1 GCF_000246945.1 Myroides injenensis M09-0166 | reverse complement strand
GACATAGTGTATCACGTTTAACTGCCCATATAGTATGTGTGACCAAATATCGTTATCCAGTATTGGAAGGTGATATTCAGATAGGTTGTCGTAGTCCGATCATTCAAATTTGTGAAGCAGAAGATATTCAAATTTTAAAAGGTGTAGTATCAAAGGATCATGTTCATCTTCATATAGAATATCGACCATCTCCAAACATAAGCAATATTGTCAAACTCTTCAAGGGTCGTACCTCAAGGAAACTACAAATAGAATTTCCTGATTTGAAACATAGATATTGGGGATGTCACTTTTGGGCAATAGGTTTTGGTTGTTGGAGTATAGGAAATATTACTGATGAAATGTTAAATCAATATCTTGAACATCATCGTAAACCAAATGATAATGTAGGCAACTTTATACTTAGTAAGTAGCTCCACACAGGCAGACTTTAGTTTGCTTTAACAAACTATGAACTTTCAGTCCATAGTGGTTTATTTACAAAAGTCAAGACGACTTCAATAATTACATATTATATTATGTTCAATAATGTTTTTAGAATTAAATAACAAAGAGAGTTTTGTCTATTTTTGTATCAGAAAATGAATAGAATCTTAGAACAATGGGGCGAAACACACCAGCAAATAGAAAAATAGTAAAGGATAAGATTGCAAATAAAAAGAAGAAAGAGAGAGAGGCAGCAACAAATAGAAAAGCTCTTCTTAGAGAAATTGTGAATAAATCTAATGCTAAGCAAAAAGAATAAATTTTATATAATTTCTTATAATAAAACTATAGCACTCGATAATAAATGAAATTTCAATTAATTGGTTTTTAATAGCTTGTGTTTGTGTTTTATAATTATAGGGAATAAAATAATATTATAATGATTATAAAGAATAGTATTATCTACAGGTGGAAATATAAGTTTATAGTGAAATTTTGATATAAATTGTATTCAATCATAAAAATGTATTCAAGATTAAAAAATAGTGAAAAAGGATAGACTATTTTAGTTTATTTTTGCTTCTTAATTTTTATTTGCTTTATAAAAAAATGCCACAAGAATTACAATTACAAGTGCTACCTGAGGTAGCTGCTACAGCAGATTTATTGACTCAGCACGTTGCTAAACAACTAAACTGCTCTGTTAAAGACGTACAACATGTCACTATCTTAAAACGATCTATTGATGCAAGACAACGAACAGTAAAGGTCAACTTGAAAGTTGCTGTTTTTTTTTGCTGATGAGGATGTTGTACATCGTCGAATAGATTTTCCAGTGTATAAGAATGTAAAAGATGCACCAAGAGTAATAGTTGTGGGTGCTGGTCCTGCAGGTTATTTTGCAGCATTACAGTTAATTGAATTGGGTGTAAAACCAATTGTTGTAGAGAGGGGAAAAGATGTTCGCAGTCGTCGTAGAGATTTAAGAGCTATAAATATTGAACATATCGTTAATCCTGATTCAAATTATTGTTTTGGTGAGGGAGGAGCTGGTACATATTCTGATGGGAAGTTATATACACGTTCAAAAAAACGTGGAGATGTAAATCGTATTTTAGAGTTACTAGTTGCTTTTGGGGCTACACAAGATATTTTAGTGGAAGCACATCCTCATATTGGTACCAATAAGTTACCTAAAATTATGCAGGATATGCGCCTTAAGATTCTAGAATTTGGAGGTGAAGTTTTATTTGATACTCGTGTTGTAGATTTTATTGTAAAAGATAATGAAATCCAAGGAGTAGTAGTTAATGAAGGAGATATAATAGAGGCAAAGAAAGTTATTTTAGCCACAGGACATTCTGCACGTGATATATATGAGTTATTAGATAGAAAAGATATTTTTATTGAAGCCAAACCTTTTGCTCTAGGAGTAAGAGCTGAGCATGAGCAATCGCTAATTGATAAAATACAATATTCATGCGATTATAGGGGAGAGTATTTGCCACCTGCACCATATTCTATTGTTAAACAAGTTAATGGAAGAGGGATGTATTCTTTTTGTATGTGTCCTGGTGGAGTAATTGCTCCTTGTGCAACTGCTCCAGGCGAGGTTGTTACAAATGGTTGGTCGCCTTCTAAACGTGATCGTACTACTGCAAATTCTGGAATTGTTGTGGAATTAAAATTAGAAGATTTCAAACCTTTTGAGAAGTTTGGTGCTTTAGCAGGAATGGAATATCAAAAAGCCATAGAACAGAAAGCATTTTTATTAGCTGGAGAAACACAGCGTGTTCCTGCTCAACGAATGGTTGATTTTTCACAAGGAAAAGTTTCCTCCTCAATACCTAAAACTTCTTATGTACCTGGTACAACATCTATTGAATTGGGTGAGGTATTTCCAAATTATTTGACAGATATCATGAGACAAGGGTTTCAAGAATTTGGTAAATCAATGAAAGGCTATTTTACAAATGAAGCAATACTTCATGCTCCTGAAAGTAGAACTTCCTCTCCAGTGCGTATACCTCGTGAAGAAAATACTTTAGAACATCCACAAATTAAAGGTTTATATCCTTGTGGAGAAGGAGCTGGATATGCTGGGGGAATTGTTTCTGCCGCTATTGATGGAGAGAAATGTGCAATAATGTGCGTCGAAAGTATGCAATAATAAAAAATGGATTGATAATAAAAAAGCTTAACTCTTTTACAGTTAAGCTTTTTTGTATTACATATAATTATCAATTATTTTTCAATATTATTGCGGAGCATCCATAATTTGACATATCTAATAAAAGTTGAATAGCTGCCTAGAAAAGACATAATTATACCTGGAGTCCCATCTTTATAACCTTTTTGTATTATGTAGTGTTTAAAAAATCTAAACCCTGGTTTAATTATAAAATGAAAGAGACCTATTTTATCAGTTTTCTTATCATAATCTTTGGCTTGTAAAGTGGCGTAGTAATTTAGCTTTTGAACATGATTGTCAAAACCTTTGTAAGTATTGTGATACAGTTTATTATTTAAAAAACCTGTTGTACCATTAACAACTAAGTTTTCATGTACAAAGTTTTTGTATTGGCAATCGTTTTTTGAAAATAGTCTAATTACTTTATCTTTTTGAAATCCTGAATAATTTATTGGTCTTTCAAAAAAGTAATTTTTTCTATAGACCCAATACGCTTTATGGTCATTTAGGTGATTAGAATTTACTAAATCTTTTATTTCTGCTTTTAATTCTTCTGTTAGTTGTTCATCTGCATCTAATAGTAATATCCATTCATTTTTTGCTTGTGGTATTGCAAAATTCTTTTGATTAGAGAAATTATCGAATTCACGTTGAATTATTTTAGCACCATATTCCTTCGCAATTTCAACAGTATCATCAACACTGTAAGAATCAATTACAATAATTTCATCTACAATATCTTTTGCAGATAAAATACAAGAAGCTATACAAGAAGCTTCATTTTTTGTGGGAATAAGTAGGGTTAAATTATTCATCTAGCAGAATTTATTGTAAATGTAGATTAAAAGTAGAAATTATATATTAATAAATACCAACTGATAACTTAAAAATAACAAATTGATAGAAAAAATTAAGAAAACAAAAATAGGGTAGGGCTATGAGCACTACCCTAATGAATTTTTTTATTCTACAGTTAGTAAATTGTTTTTTACTCTGTAGTTAAATGATTGAATGTATGCTTTTAGAAATTTCTCCATCTCTTTTACTTTTTCTGGTTCACTTTCTTTTAAATCATATCTTAATTCTGGATCTTTTTTCCAGTTGTACAAACCTAAAGTAGTAGTACCATCATAAGCTAAATAGTAATCACCTTTTTCGTAATTATAAATATGGTCTAAGTAGTTAACTACAAAGTCTTGATCTGACTTATAAGACTTACCATAGCTCACAATTTTACCATTGATTTGCAAGTAATCCATTAAACTTGGCAAGACATCTATTTGCTGAAAATTCTTTTCTACTTTTTCTATAGTGATTGTTTCATCTCCAGGAGCTAAGAATAAAATAGGAATTCTAAATTTACCTACGTTTGATTTCCATTTATCAGTTTGTGGTTCTGATGATGTATGGTCTGCTGTAATAATGAAAATAGTATTATTGTACCAATCTTTTGTTTTAGCTGTTTCAAAGAATTTCTTTAATGCGTAATCTGCATAGGCAATCGATTCATGAATATGTCCAGGTCCTTTAGGAAATTTACCTTTATATTTCTCAGGAATTGTATAAGGATTGTGAGATGAAATTGTAAATAAAGTTGTGAAAAATGGTTTGTCAAATTCATCTAATTTGCTGGCAAAAAACTGTAAGAATTCTTCGTCAAATATTCCCCATGTACCATCAAATGCGTCTGGTCCCACATATTCATTCTTACCGTAATATTCTTTAAATCCTGCAACATTAGAATACTGATCAAAGTTTTGACTACCATTAAATGCACCATGGAAAAATGCAGTATGGTATCCTACATTATTTAAGATCTCAGGTAGAGCATATACTTTGTTTAGCGAATAACTAGAGGATATAAATGTGCGATCCATTAAGCTTGGTATACTTGAGATTGTTGAAGGTACAGCATCTATAGAAACTTTTCCATTTGCAAAAGCATTTTCAAAGAAATGACTGTGATCAGCAAGTGAATCCATAAAAGGTGTTAATCCCATACGCATATTTTCTCTACCAAAACTTTCTACAATTAGCAGTACAACATTCTTTTTATTAATAGAGTCATATTTGAATTCTTGTATAGGGTTAAAGATAGCATTTAGTTCATCCTCTGTATAGTAGTTAAGCTCTTTTAATCCTTCACTTTTCCCCATTGTTTTAATTACTGAAAAAGGGGTATTAAGTACTAATGCAGTATTTTTAAGTCCTCCATATTGTGCAGCATCTACTAAGCGTATTGGCTTGCGTTGAAGTCCTCCACGACCTAATAACAACATACATCCAGTAATTACTAAAGCTAATACCACTCCACCTATTGTAAACCTACTGTATTCTATTTTGTAGTTTATTTTTCTGTAAATCAACCAAAAGAAAAAGAAGGATAAAACCATAAATAATGGTATCCACCAAAATTCAATAATGAACGATTTTAAAAGTCCAGGAAGTTCTTGTTCCATTCCTGAGGCGGTAATGAAAGAGAAAGAACTACGACGTCCTATAAATTTAAAATATTCGTAGTCGACAAAATTTAAGCACAAGAAGAAGATGTTAACTAAATAAAAACTATAGAACAAAAACTTTTGATATCCTTTTTTTGTTTGAAAATTACCAGGAATTAAATGTAATAAGGCGAAAAGAATATTGATAAAACCTAGCGTAGCTAAGTCAAATCGCAAACCACCAATAATTGTTTCAAAATTAATAGGATCTAGTAAATGGCTATTATAAAAATAGAAACCAATACGACATATCTGATAGAAAAATAGAATCAGTAAAAAGCGCTTGATAAACACAAGTAAGCTTTTTGGGAATAATCTATTCATTTAATATACAAATTAGGTTATAAAATGAAAAAACAGAGTAAATATAAATTACTCTGTTTCTATTTATTTTTTCAAAATTAAACGGCTACGTTATATTCTCTAAGTGCGTCGTTTAATGATGTTTTTAAATCTGTTGAAGCTTTGCGTTGTCCAATAATTAAGGCACAAGGCACTTGAAATTCTCCTGCTGGGAATTTTTTAGTGTATGATCCAGGGATCACTACTGAGCGTTCAGGTACATATCCTTTTATTTCAACTGGAGTATCTCCTGTCACATCGATTATTTTAGTAGATGCCGTTAATACAACATTTGCTCCTAGTACAGCTTCTTTTCCTACACGCACTCCTTCTACAACAATACAACGAGAGCCTATAAAAGCATTATCTTCTATAATTACTGGTGCTGCTTGTAATGGTTCTAGTACACCTCCGATTCCTACACCTCCTGATAAGTGAACGTTTTTACCAATTTGAGCACATGATCCTACAGTAGCCCATGTATCCACCATTGTTCCTTCATCTACATAAGCTCCAATGTTTACATAAGATGGCATAAGAATTACGCCTGACGAAATATATGCTCCATGTCGTGCTACTGCATTTGGTACAACTCTTATTCCTTTTTCAGCATAGTTTCTTTTTAAAGGCATTTTGTCGTGGTATTCAAAGATACCAGCTTCTAATATACTACGTGT
>NZ_BAEX01000130.1 GCF_000246945.1 Myroides injenensis M09-0166 | reverse complement strand
AGATAACGCCTCTTATTTTTTATATGAATTTTACTCATTTAATTCATATCAAATTAATGAGTACAAATTAATTATTTAGTTTCTGTGGTTGGAAACTGTTGTGGAGTAGTTTTAAGAGATTTGTCAAATTCAAATTTAGCAGTATCTGTTGCGTTTGCTCCACCGGCTAATTTTAATCTGTCTAATAATTCTAAAGCTAATTTCTCTTCTTCTCTTTGTTCTGCTACTAACCATTGTAAGAAATTCCATGTAGCCCAATCTTTTTCTTCAAAAGCTTGAGTAACAATTTTATAGATAGCGTCAGTATTTTTAGTTTCTTGTTTATAAACCATTTCAAAGCACTCTAAAACATTTTTAGGTTCAGCTCCTGGTGCATCAATAGCTTCAATCGTTACTTTTGCTCCACGTTCTTGAATATATTCAATGATTTTAGTCATATGCTCTCTTTCTTCTGTAGCATGCTTCATCATGAAGTCATTAACACCTGCCATATTTGCTTCATCTGCCCAACATGCAAGCATTAGATAGATTTGAGAAGATACTGCTTCTAATGTGATTTGTTTATTTAAAGCTTCAGTTAGTTCATTTGATAATCTATTTGTTTTCATAGTCATTCGTTTTTAATTATTACTTAATTATTTATACTGTAAAGGTATTATATAAAGTTTTTTTATGAAATTATTTGAAAAATGTTTTATAGTTTAAAGTAATTTTAAATTAAAATAATAATTGGTAATTTTTACTTAGTCTACTTTTCTTTTTACATTTGTTAAATTAAATAGGTATATAGTTATGGATATAGAATCATTGATACATCACAATCTTGATGAATTATTGTATTTAGCAGATCAGAAGGGAATTTTAAACACTGACTTAGTTGTTAAAATTGGTGCTTATGTGGGAGCTGCAGTATTGCGAGGGCGTTATGCAGATCGAAAAGAAGTTACAGAGAGTGAAGTAAATGGAGTATTTGGTATCATTGGAGATTTTTGTAAAATGAGTTTTGGAAGGAGTTATACTAAAGTACATTTTAAAAAAATGACTAAATTATCTCTTGAGTTATTGCAAGAAACATCGTTTGATAGTGATTTAGAAATGTTTATTGCTAGTTTACGTGATTAAGATATAAAGTAGATCATAATTGATATTAAAAAAGGAGAGTGGTGCAACTCTCCTTTTTTATTGATAGTTACTTTTTAATTAAATTTTCTGAATAGACTAAAGTATTGAAACTTAATAGATGGATTTTTATAGTAAAACGGTTAATGAAGTAAAAAAATGATATATTGCTAATAACCAAAAAACATATTATGAGAATAAAAACTATAGAGGCTGCTTCTAATGCACATCATTATCAGCTACTAATTAAAGATCTTTTAGAAAATTCATTACGTGTCAATCCAATGCATGAGGTGGTTTATAAAGATTTAGTACGAATGAATTATTTCGAGTTATATGACAAAATAAAAAGGCTTTGTAATCTTTATTGTAATTTAGGTTTAGAAGGAGGAAGTGTAATCGGGGTTATTGATTATGACAGTCATCGTTATTTAATGAATTACTTTGCCATACCTATTACAGGTAATGTATTGCATACGGTAAATTGGCGTTTAGCTCCAGAACAAGTTTTGTACACTATTAATCATGCAGAGGACGAAGTTTTAATTGTGCATGAAGATTTCTTGCCTTTAATAGAATCCTTTAAGGATCGAATGGAAACAGTAAAAGAAATTATTGTAATAAGAGATCATAACAAAGAAATTAATACGTCGGTTAATCATATAGGGTATTTTGATGATTTAATTGAAAAAGAATCTGAGAAGTTTGTATTTCCAAGTTTTAGTGAAGATGCAATAGCAACTTTGTTTTATACCACAGGAACAACCGGCAACCCAAAAGCTGTTTACTTTTCACATAGACAATTAGTCCTGCATACTATGGTAGAGATGAGTGTAATGTCTACAATGAATGAAGCTTTTAAAATCAAGTCATCAGATGTATATCTACCGCTTACTCCAATGTTTCATGTTCACGCGTGGGGATTGCCGTATTTAGCAACTTCTTTAAGTCTAAAACAAGTATATATAGGCAAATTTGAACCTAAGAGTTTTCTAGAGATTTTTGCTAAAGAGAAACCTACAATCTCACACTGTGTACCTACCATATTAAATATGCTATTAGAAAGCCCTGCTGCTAAAAATATTGATTTATCAACATGGAGCGTCTTAATTGGGGGATCTGCATTAAGTAAGCCATTAGCAAGAAGAGCATTAGAGCGCGGTATTTCTGTTGTTACTGGATATGGTATGTCAGAGACTTGTCCTTTGTTAACCTCTTCTTATTTATCATTAGAAACAATTAAAAATGATATGGAGTCTCAATTGGAAATTAGAACTCGAACAGGTCGAGCGGCTTTACTAGTAGATTTAAAAGTAATAGATGAGCAAGGAAATGAAGTTCCAAAAGATGGTAAGTCTTTAGGAGAAATTGTAGTAAGGGCTCCTTATCTAACAATGGGATATTATAAAGATAAAGAAAAGGGTGAAGAACTGTGGGAAGGAGGATATCTACATACTGGTGATGTTGCTTGGATAGACGAAAATAATGATGTAAAAATAGTTGACCGTTCTAAAGATGTTATTAAAACGGGAGGCGAGTGGATGTCTTCCCTTACATTAGAAGAAATGATAGGAAGTTATGAAGGGGTGATAGAAGTTGCAGTAATCGGTATACCCGATGAAAAATGGGGCGAAAGACCTTTTGCTTTAGTTGTTAAAAATGAAAGTGAAAAAATTGAAGAGCAAGATTTGAAAAGGCATATGCAAAAGTATGTTGATAAGCAGGTCATAAATAAATGGGCAATTCCCGATCGATTTGTATTTGTATCTGAAATCCCTAAAACAAGTGTTGGGAAGATTAGTAAAAAGAAAATTAGAGAGTTATATAGCGAACAGTCATTTTAATAAAACATATAATATTATATTGCCTCAAGTCAATTGTAGTCTGTATTTGGCAGAATAATAAAATTAGGGTATCTTTCTAGCATTAAAAATAACTACCCTATATAATGAATTTAAAACAGACTAAAACAAACATTAAAAGAAAGAGTCCAAGTACAATATTCAAGTCACTTGGACTTAGTTTTTTAATGCTTGGTACACTTTCTGTCCAAGCACAAAAGAAACCTTTAGACCATACTGTATATGACGGATGGCAAACAATTGGAAGTAAAGCATTTTCTAATGATGGTAAATGGATATTATATCAAATAAATCCACAAGAAGGAGATAAAACGTTGTATATTAAAGCAACGAATAACAATACTGAATTAGTTGTACCAAGAGGTGAGAAACCACAATTTACAGGAGATTCTAAATTTTCTGTGTTTTCAATTCGTCCGAGTTATGAAGATTTGAAAGCTGTACGCATCAAGAAAAAGAAAGAAGATGAAATAGCTAAAGATTCTTTAGGCGTTTATAACCTTACAAATGGAACAGTTAGTAAAAAAGCGAATATTAAATCATTTAAGATTCCTGATAAAAAAGGAAATTATTTAGCTTATTTATTAGAACCTGTAAAAGATACAATCAAGTCTAAAGATAAAAAAGTAGCTAAAAAGAAAGATAAAGATGCTCCTTTAGATTTAGTGTTGGAAAATTTGGTAACGGGAGAACTGTTAACATATAATCATGTTTCTGATTATTATTTTGATGAAAATGGACAGTATTTAGTTTTAGTTACTAAAGATCCTAATGCTAAAAAGAAAGAAGAAACAAAAAAGGAAACTGAGGAAACTCAAGAATCTGAAGTAGAGAATATCAGCGAGAAAGAGGAAAAAAGAGAAGAAGTAAAAGGACCTTTCGGAGTATTTGTTATTAATTTAAAAACAAAGTCTAAGCACTTGTTATTTGAAGGTACAGGCAAATACACCCAATTTAATTTTGATGAAAGTGGTAAGCAACTTGTTTTTGTAGGAAATGAAGATGAAGAAAAAACATTAGTTAAGACCTATACGCTATATTATTCAGACTTAACTAATCCAGTAAAAGTATTAGCTACTGACTCTTCTAAGGGAGTACCAGAAAATTGGGTAGTGTCAGAAAATTATAAACCACAGTTTAGTAAAAATGGCAAGCGATTATATCTAGGATTAGCTCCTATGTCTATTGCTAAGGATACTACTTTAATAGCAGAAGATCATGCAGTTGTGGATATATGGCATTTTAATGAAGATTATATTCAACCACAACAATTGGTTAATTTAGATAAGGATTTAAAGAAATCGTACTTAGCTACTATTGATTTAATCAATAATAAAGGCATTGTGCCATTAGCTGATGAAACAATTAATTCGACGCAATTAGTTGATAAAGGAAATGCAAATATAATATTGGCAAGTTCTGATTATGGTCGTAGAGTAGAGAGACAGTGGGATATCAGTGGATTTACTAGCTACTATATTGTTGATGTTAACACGGGAAAAAGAACAGAAGTAGTAGGTAACTTACCTGGTTCAGCACGCGTTTCACCAAAAGGGAATGCTGTAGTTTATTTTAATAGTGAAGAAGGCAATTGGTATGTATATGATGTAAAATCTAAAACAACTAAACATTTAAACAAAGGACTTGATGTTTCTTTTGCAGATGAAGAGTTTGATATGCCAGATAATGCATCTGCATACGGTATCCAAGGTTGGACTGATAATGATGAATCAGTATTAATTAGAGATAAATATGATATTTGGGAGTTCTTCCTAAATAGCAATAAGTCTCCTCGCATGATAACACAAGGGTATGGTCGTAAAAATAATGTGTCATTCGATCTTTTAAATTTAGACCCTGAAAAACAATCTTTTACTAGAAATGAGAAGTTGATTTTATATGCTTTTAATGAAAAGAATAAGGATGCAGGTTATTTCACAGTAACTATTAAATCAAGTAATGATTTAAAATTAGTTATCATGCAGCCCTATAGTGGATTTAACTCTTTGTTTAAGGCAAAGGATGCTGCTATGTATGGCTATTTAAAAGGATCTTATCAAGAGTCATATAATTTATATTTGACTAAAAATTTGATTGATGCTACTAAAATTACAAATACAAACCCTCAACAATCACAATACAATTGGGGAACATCAGAATTAGTAGAATGGACTACACCAAATGGTTATAAATCAACAGGTGTGTTATTTAAACCAGAGAATTTTGATGCTAATAAGAAATATCCAATGATAGTGTATTTTTATGAGAAGGTATCTGATAATTTACATCGTTATGAAGCTCCAGCACCTACACCTTCGCGTTTAAATATACCTTTTTATGTGAGTAATGAATACTTAGTCTTTACTCCTGATATTAGTTATATTGATGGACATCCAGGTAAATCAGCTGAGGAGTATATTAACTCTGGAGTTGAGTATTTAAAGAAGAATGCTTGGGTAAATGGAGATAAGATTGCTATCCAAGGTCAAAGTTGGGGAGGTTATCAAGTAGCACATTTAATTACAGTTACTGATATGTACGCTGCAGCTTGGTCAGGCGCGCCAGTAGTAAATATGACTTCAGCTTATGGAGGTATACGTTGGCAAAGTGGTATGAGTCGTCAATTCCAATATGAAAAGACTCAAAGTAGAATAGGTAAAACACTTTGGGAAGGATATGACTTATACATTGAAAACTCACCATTGTTTAATATGCCAAAAGTAACAACACCTGTTGTGATTATGCATAATGATAATGATGGAGCTGTGCCTTGGTATCAAGGTATAGAGATGTTTATGGCTTTAAGACGTCTGGGTAAACCAGCTTGGTTGTTAAACTATAATGGAGATGAACACAATTTAATGAAACGTCAAAATAGAAAAGATATTCAAAGACGCCAACAACAATTCTTTGATTACTATTTAAAAGATGGTAAAGCACCAGTTTGGATGGTTAAAGGGGTACCTGCAACTATGAAAGGTAAAGATTGGGGATTTGAATTAACTGATGATAAAGTAGAATAAAG
>NZ_BAEX01000131.1 GCF_000246945.1 Myroides injenensis M09-0166 | reverse complement strand
GGTATTTGGTCTGGAATTATCTATCAATAGATTAAAGCGGATCAAGTGCAAAAGTTGAGGACTAGGCAAAAAGTTTGGTCAATTTGAAAAGGAAAAACGACTTATCTCTCACACCTCTATACATCATACGGAAGTATTTAATTTTCGCATTAAAGGATTCCGCAGAAGCATTTGTACTTCTATTATTAAAGTAATTAATAATTTCGTTATAGTGTATATTAAAAGTCTTTAAAACAGTATTAAAGTATTTGATAGAAGACTTTTGAATATTAGTAAACCAATGAGCAAGCTTAGTAATAGCAGTTTAATTATCTATTTTTAGGTTAAATATGTTTCTGAGATTATTAGGGATCAAACCTAAAAGTTGTGTTTATGTATACAGTTTGGTTAATCTGTATAGAAAGAAATCCAATCTCTTTCACTCCTTTGAATTGGGCTCTGAAAGCTTTTATTTTTGCTTTAAAGGATTCAGCAGAAGCACTGGTACTTCTGTTGTCAAAATAGTTAAGTGTAGTCTTTTAATTAATTTATATTGTATTGATAATAGTATTGAGTTGTTTTAATTTAGTGTTTAAACATTTACTATAAGCAACTTTTTTAACTGTTGTTTTGTAATATTTAATTCTTAGGTTGCGAGGCTAAGTTTTATACTTGTTGTAAGTTAGGATAGTGTTGAAACAAGCTATTAGCTTTTTGTTTTTGATTACTTGTCCATTGGTCATACCTCTTGTTAATGGATATCTGTTTCTCATTAGTGTTATAGTATTAAAAAAGCGAGTTATATACTAACTCGCTTTTTTGATTTGTAATATGTTTATGATATGTGTCGTTTAATTACTTTTTAGACAAATTTCATTCTTTGAATTCTTATTGCATTTAGTATTGCCAGTAATGCCACTCCTACATCTGCGAATACTGCTTCCCACATGTTTGCAACACCACCAGCTCCAAGTATTAAAACTATTATTTTTACTACTAAGGCAAGTGTGATGTTTTGGATTACTATTTTTCTTGTTTCTCGACCAATTTGCATAGCTGTAGCTATTTTTGAAGGTTGATCAGTTTGAATTACTACATCTGCAGTCTCTATAGCCGCATCACTTCCCAAACCTCCCATAGCTATTCCTACATCACTTAAAGCTAAAACGGGAGCGTCATTAATTCCATCACCTACAAAGGCTATGGCATAATTAGGGTGTTGTTTTTTTAGTTTTTCTACTTGAGCTACTTTCCCTTCTGGAAGTAAACCACCGAAAGCACTATCAATGTTAAGTTCTTTTGCTACTTTTTGTGTTATTGAATCTTTATCTCCACTCAATACTATAGTTTGTTTTACACCTGCGGAATGCATTAAGTCAATGGCTTTTTTAGCATCAGTTTTAATTTGATCAGCTATTGTTATGAAACCAATGTATTGGTTGTCTAGCGCAACGACTACTATACTTTCTACGATATCATCTATATGATGAGGATAAGTTATATTGTAGTGTTTAAGTAATGCTGTGTTTCCAACTAGTATTTTTTGTTCATCCACATGACCATATAAGCCTTTACCTGAAATTTCAGAAACATTTGTAGCAATCTTTAATGTAGGAAACGTCTGTACGATAGCTTTAGCTATAGGATGGGTTGACTGCTTTTCTATAGCTGATACAATTTCTGTGAAACTACTTTCATCAATATTAGTTTCTACTTTTTGAACTTTGAATACTCCTTCTGTTAAAGTGCCTGTCTTATCCATAACTATGATGTCTAGTTTGGCCATAAGTTCAAGGTAGTTGGATCCTTTAAATAAGATACCATTCCTAGAGGCAGCGCCTATTCCTCCAAAATAACCTAAGGGTACAGAAATAACAAGTGCACAAGGACAGGATATCACTAAAAATACAAGAGCTCTATATATCCAATCTTTTATACTATAATCTTCAACAAATATTGCTGGTAGAAATGCTACAGCTACGGCTAAGAAAAATACAATAGGCGTATATACCTTAGCAAACTTTCTAATGTAAAGCTCAGTAGGAGCCTTTCTAGCACTCGCTTCTTGTACCATCTGCAATATTTTAGCAAGCGAGCTATCTTTATATAATTTCGTTGTTTTGATTTCAACTACATTTTGTAAGTTGATCATTCCTGTCAAAACGGTATTCCCTTTTTTGTAAGTAGAAGGTTTACTTTCACCGGTCAGTGCAGAAGTATTAAAACTACCTTTATCAGTTAATAGCTCACCATCTAAAGGTATTTTTTCACCAACTTTTACTTGAATGATTTCACCAATTTTTACGTCTTCAGGTTTCGTAGCGATGTATTGATTATTTCTATACACTGTAGCTTCATTAGGTCTAATATCTAATAGAGCTTTTATATTTCCTTTAGCTTTATTAACTGCTTTTTCTTGAAATAGCTCACCAATTGTATAAAATAACATTACAGCAACTCCTTCTGGATATTCACCTATTAAAAAAGCACCAATCGTTGCAATTCCCATCAAAGAGAATTCATTAAAAAAGTCTTTTTTAAGAGCAAGTTTTGTTGCTTCCTTCAAAACGGGAAAAGCAACAGGAATATATGCAACTGCATACCATAAAATTTGTAGCGTTTTATTGTTACAAAACCATTCTGCTTTTAATATATAAGTCAGAAATAACCCAATAGATAATAGTAATAAACTTGCGATTACAATATACTTATTACTCATTTCGTCATGGCTATGAGCATGATTATGTCCACAGTCGCTTATATTATTAGAATTATGATTATGTGAACAAGTTTTATTTATCTCTTCATTTGAAGATGAATTAAACTGCGTCATATTACTTTTACTTTAAATGTTCTTTACAAAGTTATGTATATAGAATCGATTTAAATAGTAAGTGGAGACCTTTGCAATACTGTTGCATTATTACTTATTGACATAGTTCTTTTTGAAAATATAAATTAAAGGAAAACTGCGAAGGCACATCCAGACAGTAAAAGCAATCCAAATACTATATAATTTAAAACCAAAATAATCGAGAATAAGTAATGTTGGGATAAAACCACAGAATGTAGCAAATATTAAGTTGTTTCTTAAAAACTTTGCATCTCCCATCCCTTTAAAGATTCCATCAAATATATAAGCTAATGCATTTATCGGTTGCACAATTAATACTAACCAGAAAATAGAGATAAACACTTTTAATACTTCTATATTCTTATTAAATAGAAGCCCTATTTGATTGTAGAATAACATGCAAATCGCTATCAGCATAATTGATATAATAATGGCGTATTTACTTATATCCTTGCTCATTTTCCACATTGCTTTATAATTCTTTTCTCCTAATAATTTTCCTGACATTGCATTTCCAGCACTTGCATAGCCGTCAATAAAAAATGAAAAGAATAGCCATATATTCATTAAAATACTCTGAGCAGCTATGAAATTTTTGCCATATCCAGTTGCATAAGCATTTGCTAGGTATATAGCGAAGTTAAGAGTAGCGGTGCGAATGATGAAATTAAAACTCATTATAATTAATGGTTTTAATGAAGGATTAATTGTTTTTCTAACTTTTAAAGTAAAAGGTGTTTTAGTAAAAAAGTAATATAATGCCATTATTAGCATAACTGACTGTGCAATTATACTGGCATATGCCGCTCCCTTAATATGAAAAGCTGGTATAAAGCCATCTATTCCAAATACTAATACATAGTCTAAAATGACATTTAGTAATGCACCTACAAGACTGCATTTCATCGACCATATCGTATTCTGCATTCCTCTAAATACTCCATAAAGTGCAAAAGTGATCAATGTTAAGGGAAATCCCCATGCTCTAATTAAGTAGTATTCCTTAGCATAAGTTAAGATGAGTCCAGTGGCATTGTAAGCAACAAATATTTCGTGAACGAATATTGTTGTAATTAGAAATAGAAGTAAACTCAACAAAAAGTTGAAAAGAATGGCTTGTGGCACAAGTGTTTTTACTGCAAATAATCTTTTTGCACCTAAATGTTGTGAAACCGTAGCCGATATTGAAGTTTTGGTTTGTGCGACTACCCAAATGATAGCAGATAAAAAAGAGCCTACTAAACCTACTGCAGCAAGAGCTTCTACACTATTCTCTTTTACGTTACCAACGATAGCAATATCTGTTAGAGACATTAAGGATTCTGATATCCCTGAAAAAATTGCAGGTATTGCTAATTTATTAATGTCTTTAAAAGTTATCTTACTTACCATTTTTGTTGGCAAATATCGCAAAAATATAAGCAACAAAAAACCACTCTTGTCGAAACAAGAGTGGTAAAAAAAAATATCTCATTAAATAATTAAAAACGCATTCCCACACCAAATCCAATTAACATAGGGTCAATTTTAACTTTTGCAGGTATGTCTAATTTTTGATCACCATTTAGGTTAGATACATCAACAGTAACATCTGTTTTCAAGAATAATTTTTTGAAGTCAACGTTAATGAAGAATTTATCTGTAATATCGATATCAAAACCGAATTGGTATCCCCATCCGAATTTGTTATCATAAGAAATATCTTTTGCTGTACCAGATTTCTCGTTATAGAAAATAGTATAGTTCACACCAGCACCCACATAAGGTTTAAAGTTATCAGTTACTGGGTAGTGGTATTGTAACATTAATGTAGGAGGTAATAACCAAACACTTCCTAAATCAACATTAACACTATTTCCTAAACCAACAGCAGTCAAATCAGAAGCTAATGTTCCTACTGTATGTCTAGAAGTACCTAGAATTAATTCTGCAGCTAAGTTTTCTGTAAAGAAATATGTGAAGTCTAATTCTGGTATAAAATTATTATTTATATCTATTTGACCTCCTATTGTTGAGATGTCTGCTCTATTATGAGGAATAACACCTACACCACGTAAACGTACTTGCCATTTGTAAGTTTCTTTTTCACTAGTAACTTTTTCTTGAGCAAATGTAGAACCGCTAAACATTAAAGCAGCTCCTAAAAAAGAAAGTAATAATTTTTTCATAATTTTTAATTTAGAATACTGATGTAAAAGTAGTCTATATTGTGACTCTTAAATATGATTTTTGTCAGTTTACACTATTTTATACTAAAAAATAGGTGATTATTAGTGAATTTAGTTTAAAGTATTTGATTAGTATGTGTTGTAAATGTTAATTATATGAGAAGTTGTGTTTTTTGTTTTATGTTTTTTGATATTTATTTATTAAAAATTTAAATCGTACGATAGTATTATTAAATTAATCAACTAGCAATATCAAAGTGATATTTTTTAATGTAATTAATAAATTATGACAAGATCATAAAAGTGTTTATGATTTTTCTAATTGATTCATAGCTAAGAAAGTGCTATGTTATTATAATAACTTTGAAAGAGTAATAAAGTTAAAGTCTATAGCATTCTACTATTGAAAATAATAATAATATCTCTAACTATTTTTCTAAGCGTCTGTGAATCAAGACTAGCATCAGCATTAATTAATTGATTAGTAAT
>NZ_BAEX01000132.1 GCF_000246945.1 Myroides injenensis M09-0166 | reverse complement strand
TAATAATATCCACAAAGCATGAAGCAAATTGTTTCGTGCTTTTTTTATTTTTATACTTCTTAAATGAATTTGGTTTTTATCACCAATAATTAGTATTAAAAATTGTATATTTGTCTTGTTATTCAGTGTTCTAGCTGATGTTTTTAGACAAAATTACACAAATCAAAGTCCGTGTTTTTCTTCTAAATTGACTGTAAAAAAGTCAATTTACAATCCCCCTTTTTTCAAATTTTCAGGAATCTAATTCAGGTTTCGTCCCAGTGTTGTTCGAGGACGGTTGCAGTCTTGTTCGGGAATACCCCTGTTTTTGCAATGCAGAGCTGAGTAATTCTCGAACCCTTCTCGAACAAAGTCCCTATTTAACTCTGTGAAATGCTTGTTAAGCCCTGTAAATGCTGGGTTTTGTTTAAAATGTGTTTTGCAAAAAAGGTTAATAAATGTATTTTTTGGTCATTATTTGCCCTTGCAGTAAATAGGTATAGTGGTTTTTTGTATTGAATGACATTATTGTTAGAGTAGGAGAGATGAAATTATAGTATTCAAATATTCCATGAATCGTTTTATATTTTTCTGTTCAAAAAAAATCTTCAAATATCTTGGATTCAACGAATAACTGCAACAGTTGTATTTACTACTGTTTTTTGTTTTGATTATCTTTATAAGGAAGAAGATTGGTTTACAACTGTTTTTTGCTACTTCGGCTCCGAATAAGGGAATTACATTAGTCAAGACTCGATAGGTCTAGCAGGTGTTAGTTTATGTATGGGTATATAGAGTATTTTACAAGATGACATGAACTGATTAGAATTATAGAATTTTATTAATGGGTTTTAAATAAAGGAACAATCAATTCTATGAAACCAATGTAAACTATTTATCTTTGTTTTTATTATAAAAAAGAGAAGATGCACTACTTTGTTGAAGTTATAGTTCCTTTAGCATTAGATCCTACATTTACTTATCAAGTGAGTGAAACGGAGTTTGATTTTATTCAAGTAGGAATGAGGGTAGCAGTACCTTTTGGTAAATCAAAAGTCTATACTGCTATTGTGATCGAAAAGCACAATCGTGCGCCAGAATTATACACAGCCAAAGAGATTAATGAAATTATAGATATTACGCCAGTAGTGACAATGCAGCAAATTACACAATGGCGATGGATAGCTGATTATTATATGTGTACGATTGGTGAAGTGTATCGATGTGCTATGCCTTCTCGATTATTACTTGAAAGTGAAACATTAATTCAATATAACCCTAAAAATAGTATTTCACCTGAGAGCCTTGATGATTCTGAATATCTACTTTACGAGGCGATGCAAGTACAAGCTATTTTAAAGGTAGAGGAGATAATAGGTATTTTAAATAGAAAAAAAGTATTTCCAATCATTAATTCGCTATTAGAAAAGGGAATGATTTTCTTGCAAGAGGAGATGATTGAGAAATATAAACCAAAGCAAATACGCTATGTACGATTAGCTGAGACTTATCTAGAAGAAAACGGATTAGCTGAATTGTTAGAATTGGTTTCTCGAGCTGAAAAGCAGAGAGAAATGATTTTAAAGTTTTTTCAATTAAGTGCTACTACTAAAAAACCGATTACTGTTAAGCAATTAGTAGAGGAGTCAGAGGGTTCTTCTGCAACGGTAAAAGCACTTATTGATAAAGAAATTTTTGAAGAGTATTACCTTAGTCAAGATAGGGTGATTTTTGGAGATGCAGTACAAGAGGTGATTGAACTTAACGATGAGCAAAGTAAAGCGCTTTGGGAAATCGAGAAGTTTTTTGAAACAAAAGATGTGGTTTTACTTCATGGTGTGACAGCCTCTGGGAAAACGGAAGTATATATAAAGTTAATAGAGCAATATTTAGCACAAGAAGGGCAAATATTGTTTTTAGTTCCTGAGATTGGCTTGACTACACAATTGGTTACTCGTTTGACAAATTACTTCGGAAATCAAGTTGCTGTTTACCATTCTAAGTATTCCCATAATGAGCGATTGGAGGTTTGGGATCAAGTCTTGAATCAGTCAGAAAAAGCGAAAATCGTTATCGGTACACGTTTATCTGTTTTTCTACCTTTTCAAGATTTACAATTGGTAGTAATAGATGAAGAACAAGAGCCAAATTATAAACAGCACGATCCAGCACCTCGTTATCACGGGAGAGATTGCGCAGTAGTGCTTGCTACTCAACATAAGGCTAAAGTGGTGATGGGGTCTGCTACGCCAAGTCTAGAAAGTTATTACAATGCGACTCAAGGAAAATATGGTCTTGTAAATCTTAGTAAGCGATATTCTAATGTTGTCTTACCTGAAATTGTACTTGTAGATATTAAGGACAAATATAAGCGTAAGCAAATGACAGGGCATTTTTCTGATTATTTAATTGATGAGATTAATATGGCACTTTCATTAGAAGAGCAAGTTATTTTGTTTCAAAATAGAAGAGGTTTTTCGCCAGTAGTGGAGTGCATGACTTGTGGTGCTGTACCTGAGTGTCCTCACTGTGATGTGAGCTTGACGTATCACAAGTATAAGAAAGAATTGCGCTGCCACTATTGTGGTTATACGTTACCAATGCCTAAACAGTGTTACCGTTGTCATAGTGTAGATTTAAATACAAAAGGTTTCGGGACAGAACAAGTAGAAGAAGAGTTGAAAAATCTGTTCCCCAATAAGAGAATTGGAAGAATGGATCAAGATACAATGAGGGGGAAGTATGGGTATGAAAAATTAGTAGAAGCATTTGAGGGGAAGCAAATAGATATTTTAGTAGGGACTCAGATGTTAGCTAAGGGATTTGATTTTAGCAATGTCAATCTAGTTGGTATTTTGAATGCTGATAATAGTTTGTATCATCCTGACTTTAGAGCACATGAACGCGCTTATCAAATGATGATTCAAGTGGCGGGTCGTGCGGGAAGAAAAGATAAGAAAGGAAGAGTAGTGATACAAACATTTAATCCTTATCACAATATTATTCAGCAAGTCACCAATAACGACTATATAGGGATGTACAAAGAACAAATGTACGAGCGCTATAATTTTAAGTATCCCCCATTTTATCGTTTAGTGCGATTAACACTTAGACATAGAGAGTTTGAAAAATTGAAAGAGGCTTCTTTTTGGGTTTATAATAGTTTAAAGCAACAGTTGGGTATTCCTGTTTTAGGACCTGAAGAGCCTGCAATTAATAGAATAAGAAATCAATATATAAGAGTTATTTTGATTAAGATTCCTCAACAAGTACCTCTGAATAAAACAAAAGTGGAGATTAGAAAAATACTAAAGAGTTTTGAAGCAATAGGTACTTATCGTTCTGTAAAGGTAGTGGCGAACGTTGATTTTTATTAACTGGATAAGTTGTATTTAGTTGTCTATAAATGTGTTAGATTGATTTTTATGATAGTTGAGGTGGGTATAAACGTTAAGTTGGCGTTTCACTTTTTCTCATATAATGACTTTTTTGAAGGTTTTAAACAGAATGAACTCTTGATAAGATTTGTTTCGTAATCTAATTATATAATATTTAAAGTGTAGCTTTGATAAGTATTACATGCTAAAAGAATCATCTAACAGTAAAATCAAAATATATATGAAAAATTTAAAAATAGTAGTTTCAGAAGAATCTTTTCATAGTAAAGAGGTTTATGATATAATAGCTTCTAATATAAGTATGGTAAATCTTATTAGAGAAGAAGGAGGAATGATTGAAAAAGATATTCACCCAGATGCATTATTAAGTTATTTGGTAGATTATTATATCGCACAATATAAAAATGGTAATTTCTCTCAGATTGTTTGGAATTCGGGAGCTGATTTAGACTTTTTGGAAAAAGTAGAAGAAGGTTTAGAGAAAATGGGAGCAAAAGAGCATTTAGCTTTACTTCAAAAGCAGGTGAAAGTATTAAAAGATATGGATTATGAAGTGTTAGAGGCTTTTTTGGAAACAGATTATTTTGGTACAAATCCTACAAGGGATGCATTGAAAAATGACGACTTTTATTCTATTAAAGAGGATGAAGTGGAGTTAAATGCTAAATGGTTGAGAAACCATCCTGATTTAGCAGTGTTATCAATTGAAGATATGTATCGCTACGCTGAAAAGGTATTAGGAACTACTATTGTAAGGGAATAATATAAAGGTTGAAATTAATTGAAAATCAATTTGGATTGCAATAATAAAGATTGTATTTTTGCACCCAATTTTTATAACAAATAAAATTTTTTATTTATGAATCATTATGAAACTGTTTTCATCTTGAATCCCGTTTTATCTGAAACTCAGGTAAAGGAAACAGTAGCGAAATTCGAAGAATTTCTTACTTCTAGAGGAGCTGAGATGGTATCAAAAGAAGATTGGGGCTTAAAAAAATTAGCTTACGAAATTCAAAACAAAAAAAGTGGATTCTACCACTTATTCGAGTACAAAGTACCTGGAGATGTTATCATCAACCTTGAAACTGAGTTTAGACGTGATGAAAGAGTTATGCGTTTCTTAACAGTAGCTTTAGACAAACATGCTATATCTTGGGCTGAAAGAAGAAGAGAGAAATTAAAATCTAAAAAAGCTTAATTGTTATGTCAAGTATAGAACAATCTGCAAAAGGGAAAAAAGACGGAGATATCAGATATCTAACGCCTTTAAACATCGAAACTAACAAAACTAAAAAGTATTGTCGTTTCAAAAAATCAGGAATTCAATATATCGATTATAAAGATGCTGATTTCTTATTAAAATTCGTAAACGAGCAAGGTAAAATTTTACCACGTCGTTTAACAGGAACTTCTTTGAAATTCCAAAGAAAAGTATCTGTAGCGGTTAAAAGAGCTCGTCACTTAGCTTTAATGCCATACGTAGCGGATTTATTAAAATAATAAAAAAACAAAGTTGTTGGTTTTCAAATCTATGAAACCTAACTTCTTCTAAAAAAGGACATCAACATGGAAATTATCTTAAAACAAGACGTTCAAAAATTAGGATTTAAAGATGACGTAGTAACTGTTAAACCAGGATACGGACGTAACTATTTAATTCCTCAAGGATTGGCTGTTTTAGCTACTCCTTCTGCTAAGAAAGTATTAGCTGAGAACTTAAAACAAAGAGCTCACAAAGAAGCTAAATTAGTTGCTGACGCTAAAGAAATCGCTGAAGCGATCAAAGCAATTGAGATCAAAATCACTGTTAAAGCAGGTGGAGAAAAATTATTTGGATCAGTTACTAACCAAGATTTAGCTGAAGTTTTCGCTAAAAATGGTCAAGCTATCGATAAAAAATATATCACTTCAGGTGTTATCAAACGTTTAGGTAAATATACTGCTACTGTACGTTTACACCGTGATGTAATTGTTGAGGTAGAATACGAAGTAATTCCAGAGCAAGAATAATCATTAGATTATATAAATAAAAAAAGA
>NZ_BAEX01000133.1 GCF_000246945.1 Myroides injenensis M09-0166 | reverse complement strand
AAAGTTTACTTTCTTTCTAAAAGAATAGTAGTCTTTTGGTAATTCAGCTCGTATGTCTTCTTTTGTACGGATATAGTGAGCTAGTGGGTAAATCTCTTTTTGAGAGTAGAAGTGTAAGTCTAATTTTGCTTTTGCATAAACATCAAAATTCTGATCCCACCCAATTATTGCTTTACTTTTTAAATAGTAAGTTGTTCTAGCTGCCTGCGTTGAATCTAATTTTTGAATAAAAATATCCACAGGTTGATCATAGGTCTCATATCGACTAGATTCATCAATTAAATTCTTTACCGTTAGGTTCATTAAGAAGTTATTCTTTTCAGCACCTCTGCCAGTAAAAATAATGGAGTGATCAAAGTCTTTAGTATTTAATCGAAGGGTTAAACTATCATTTTTATCAAAATATACATATTGAAATTCAGGGTTATGTCTATATATATACATACCTGGAGATAGAGAATCAAATTTCTTAAAAAACTTATTGTTTTTATCAAGGTATATAGTGTCTAATACAATATCATCTTTGCAAAAAAGAACAAAATTGGTATTAGGATTAACTATCTCCCCTTGGAAATATGCTTTATAGTCATCTTGGTCAAATTTTTTTTGACAAGAAAAACATAAGTTTACCAATGGTAATAGTAAAATAATAAAATTCTTATTAAATAAAGAAGTATTCATTGTGTTATGGCCTACAATTAAATAAAAAAAGTGCTTATAGCAAATGTAAGTTTTACAATATACAGTTGTCGTTAATAAGCTGTTAAAATAGATATAAGGTGATCTAGGATAGATTACAATGTTTTTGTTATTTAAATTTCTTAATTTTGCAGACAATATAAATTAATATACACAAATGTTAACAGTTTCAAATCTGTCAGTTCAATTCGGTAAGCGAATTTTATTTGATGAAGTTAATGTAACCTTTACACAAGGGAACTGCTACGGTATTATCGGTGCAAATGGTGCTGGTAAGTCTACTTTTTTAAAAATATTGTCAGGAGAAATCGATCCTACTTCTGGTCATGTATCTTTAGAACCAGGTAAACGTATGTCTGTTTTAAACCAGAATCACAATATGTTCGACGAATATACAGTATTAGAAACTGTAATGATGGGGAACAAAGATTTGTATGAGGTTAAAAAAGAAATGGATGAGTTATACTTAAACTATTCAGATGAAAATGCTGATAGAATAGGTGAGCTTCAAATGCGTTTCGATGAAATGGATGGCTGGAATGCTGAATCGGGTGCTGCTACGTTATTATCAAATTTAGGTATTGCTGAAGAGTTTCATTATACTCCAATGGGAGAGATGGATGCTAAATTAAAAGTTCGTGTACTTTTAGCACAAGCTTTATTTGGAAATCCAGATGTTCTTATTATGGATGAGCCAACCAATGACTTGGATTTCGAAACAATCGCATGGTTAGAGCATTTCTTAGCAAATTATGAAAATACTGTTTTAGTTGTATCTCACGACCGCCACTTCTTAGATGCTGTATGTACTCATGTATCTGATATTGACTTTGGTAAGATTAATCACTATTCAGGTAACTATACTTTCTGGTACGAGTCAAGTCAATTAGCGGCTAAACAACGTGCACAACAAAACAAGAAAGCTGAAGAGAAAAAAGCAGAATTAGAAGAATTTATTCGTCGTTTTAGTGCTAACGTTGCTAAATCAAAACAAGCTACGTCTCGTAAAAAAATGATTGATAAGTTGAAATTAGATGATATCAAACCTTCTTCTAGAAGATATCCAGCAATTATCTTTGATCAGGATAGAGAAGCAGGAGATCAAATATTAAACATTGAGGGACTTTCTGCATCAATTGATGGCGAAGTATTATTTAAAGACATTGATTTAAATGTTGCTAAAGGTGACAAGATAGTTGTTATTTCAAAAGATTCTCGAGCTACAACAGCATTTTATGAGATTTTAAATGGTAATTTAAAAGCTGATAGTGGTAAATTTGAATGGGGAGTGACTACTAGTCAATCGTATTTACCAGTGGAAAACCATGAGTTTTTTGAGAATGATTTAACTCTTGTAGATTGGTTACGTCAATGGGCTAAAACAGAAGAAGAAAGAGATGAGGTTTATGTACGTGGTTTCTTAGGAAAAATGATTTTCTCTGGAGAAGAAGCTTTGAAGACAGGACGAGTATTATCAGGAGGAGAAAAAGTGCGTTGTATGCTTTCTCGTATGATGATGTTAAGAGCTAATGTTCTGATGCTTGATGAGCCTACAAATCACCTTGACCTTGAGTCTATTACTGCATTTAATAATTCACTAAAGAATTTTAAAGGGACTATTTTGTTAACTACCCATGACCATGAATTTGCTCAAACAGTAGGAACGCGTATTTTAGAATTAACTCCAAAAGGAGCTATTGATAGATATATGACTTTTGATGATTATCTTGATGATCCAAAAGTAAAAGAATTAAGATCGAAAATGTATTCGTAATCATTCTGATTGATAAAATATAAGCCCCTATGTTTCGCATAGGGGCTTTTTATTTATTGTGTTTTGTCTCGACTTATTATAACTCTATATAGTTTTTCAATAGTTGTTTTCATAGTTTGTAAGTTTAGTTTCTTAAATATCTATTTATAAATCATTGCATTTGAGATATATAAAAAAAGCTTGTAAGATTTTCTTACAAGCTTTTATATTTTTTAAATAAAACTGAGAATAACGATTTCTTGATGTTTTTATTTTTTTTCAACAATTTCTTCTTTTTTAGGCTTTAATTTTTCAGGTGAATCTGCCCATTTGCTAACATCTTCTCTAATATCCATATAATAGTCATAGAGCATTTTTGTAAGGTTAATCTCAACTCTTTCACCTATAAATTTATTTAGAGTAAAATAGCCATAAACTTTACCGTCCTTTTTTATAATTGGTGGCTTTTCAGCATCTGCATTCCATGGTGAGAAATTACTTTCCTTATCTCCATAGATTCCATATTTATTCCAAATAGAGTTTTTACTATATAAATTACCATAAGTACCATGATGATTCCAGATAGATTTATTATCACTAGCTGAGCAAGTTAAACATCCTATATAGCTTTCTTTTCCATCATTACTATATATTTCTAGTACTTGCGCGTGAGAAATCGTTCCTATAAGAAAGGCGATAAAACAAACGAAAGGTGTCAATTTCATATTAGTTTTGTGTTTTTGTTATATTTATTGTGCAAATTACAATATTTTTAAAACTAAAATAGTTTATAGGCTTATTTTTTTTCGAGCAAAAGTAAAAAACACCTTGATTTTTTAAGCTTTCAAGTAAATTCTTTGTTACAAAAAAAAGGCTATATAGTTATTAAAAACTATATGCCTTTTTTTAATATTTGTAAAGTAAATTTCTATTCGTGAAAAGCTAATACTGGAACGTAGTTATGGTAACTAAGTTTTTTAGTCATACTACTTGTAAATAGCTTTTCAAAGAAGTTTCTACTTCTTGTAACAGAAACTAATAAATCTATATTTTCTATGTCTAGGAAATCAAAGATTGCTTTTTCAACATCGTTACCTTCAATAATGTAGAATTTAATAGGTTGATCTTTATAATTTTCTTCCCAGCTTTTTACAACAGCAGGATCTACTTTGTCTTTAGCTGTTGCTACATGTACACATTTAATTGTTGCCCCAAATCCTTTTGCAATAGGGATTAATTTATCTAAAATAGCTTTATCTGCTGTATTGAATAGAGTAGAAAAGGCAATAGAATCAATACCGTCAAAAATAGCATCATGAGGAACGCTTAATACTGGAATATCCAAAGAACTGATAGCATTAGCAGTGTTTGATCCTAAAAGTTTTTTATCTAAACCAGAATTTCCATTAGTTCCCATTACTACTAAATCAATACTCTCTTCTTTCACACGTTTTTTAAGAATAGTATTTAAGAAACCCTCTTCTAAAATAAAATGCATTGGCACGTGATCTAAATTATGTTGTTTAGCAATATCTCTAATTTGCGGAACTTGATCTTTAAAATTCTCAAAATTGCTTAACTCAATTGTTTTATAAACATCTTGTACCATCACTGGATTAGCAGTTGCTGATATTACTGGCATTTCATAAGCATGTAATACAAAAAGCGTAGCTTGCTGATTTTCCGCCATTCTTAATGCATAAATTAAAGCATTGTTAGCTGTCTCTGAGAAGTCGGTAGGGAATAATATTTTTTTCATAGTATGCGATTGTAATGTTTTGTATAAAGGTACTAATAAAGTTTATTTTTTTAAAGTGTTTTTTAAGAGAATATGAGAAATTTGCGAACAATGATTAAAGATGTAATGCTTTTTTTTTGACAATTTCTCTTTGAAATCATTTTTTTTGAATAGTCAATAGTATCATTTTAACTAAGTTTATTTTTCTACTTAAGAAGTATGTAAAAGCAATAAAAAGGTAAAAGTTAACTAAATAAAGAAAATGTATTTATTACTTTATTTTTTGTAAATTACAATATAATATAAACAACTTAGATTATGAGTAGAATTGTCTTTAGAGAGATAACCTTGAGTGATCAAAATGATTTACTTACTATCTATTCTGATAAGGAAGCAATGCAGTATAGAAGAAATCAGCCTCTCGAAAATATTGAAGAAGCAATTGCATTTATTGATAATGTAAGATTGGACAGAGAAAAACATTTACGTGTCAGATATGGTATAGTCGAGAAAAGTAGTAATTCATTAATAGGTACTGCAGTATATTCATTTATAGATGATAAAGCTGTTGAGATAGGTGTATCTATTGGTAGAGCATATTGGGGAAAGGGATTTGGACAAGAAACAGTAAGTGAATTAATTGAATTGATAAAAAAAGAACAACCTCAAATTACTACTTTATTGGGTGTTGCTCATAAAGAGAATATAAAATCTATCAATATGTTGAAACAATTAGGTTTTGAATTTATTGAAGAAAATGATGATAAATTACATTATACATATCTATTAGAAAGATAATAGTTATCTTGTTGTAACTTAAAAAAATGGCTTACTAAAAAACTAATTTAAGTTTTTTAGAAGCCATTTTTTAATTTACTTAAGCTATCTCTATATTAAAAAGACTTAAAAGTAAATTATCTGAGCATTTATTAGTTCAATTTTTTTTGTTACAAAAATGAGAGTTAGAGTAGAATAAATATAAACAAGCCTTTTTATATTATTTCCTTTATTTTTTTTGTTTTTTCGAACAGTTTGGCATAGTTATTCCAATAGTATTATTAAGTGATTACATATAATTATTTATAATGGTCTATAATCAAAAAATAAGTTTATTATATACTACGTGT
>NZ_BAEX01000134.1 GCF_000246945.1 Myroides injenensis M09-0166 | reverse complement strand
ACACGTAGTATTTGAGATATTCATCTCAATAACCTTTCTTTTTTAATATCTTATCTCTAGAAAATCTCCACGTTGATAAACGGGATAGGGTTTTAATTGATATTTAAGTTTTTTATTCATTGGCTGTCCATTAATTAGACTATACACTGCTTCTTCACCACCATGTTGATCTTTACAAGTGCAATACACGAAGATATCATTAAGTTTCTTTTGTTTTAGAATAGAGCAATTATACGATATTTCATGATTTGGGCAAGTCAGTTCGTAGGCGAAATAATGACCACCACTATTATATATAGCGATGCCTGATATACCAGCGTTATAAGTGATAAAAATGCCGTTTGGAAGTCTTACAGAATTTGCTTCTGGATTTCTCAGATCAAGCGAAAAATATACACTTTGACTTGGTAAATAAGGACTATAGTAATTGCTATCACTTTTAGAACATGCCATAGTAATCAGTAATATAGCAATAATTGTCATTATCTTTTTCATAGTATAAATATTTGTAAAACAAATTTAATTATTTAACTTTGACAAAGCATAGATGCACAGTTAATAATAGAATAAAGAAAATTAAAAATAATATTATTGTAAGAAATCCCGCTTAAATGGGATTTTTTCTATTTATATAAACCATTAATTATGAGTAAGATTTCGTATTATACTGCAGAGGGATTAAAAAAGTTGAAAGACGAACTTGAGCAGTTAAAAAGTGTTGAGCGTCCAAAGGCTTCACAAGCAATTGCGGATGCTAGAGATAAGGGAGATTTGTCTGAGAATGCGGAGTATGATGCAGCAAAGGAAGCACAAGGTTTATTAGAACTAAAGATTGCTAAATTAGAAGAAGTAGTTTCAAACGCAAGATTAATAGACGAATCACAACTAGATATATCAAAAGTTTTAGTTTTATCAAAGGTTAAGATTAAAAACCAAGCTAATGGAATGCAAATTACTTATACGTTAGTAGCGGAAAGTGAAGCAGATTTAAAGGCTGGTAAGATTTCTGTTACCTCTCCTATTGGGAAGGGGTTACTTGGTAAAAAAGTAGGTGAGATAGCTGAGATTCAGGTTCCTAATGGAACTATGAAGTTTGAAGTATTAGAAATCAGTAGAGAAAGTTAAAAAGATTTAATATGAGTTCTATATTCACTAAAATTATAAGTGGAGAGATTCCAGCTTATAAAGTTGCAGAGAATGATGACTTTCTTGCATTTTTAGATATTAATCCAAATGCGAAAGGGCATACACTATGTATTCCTAAGAAAGAGATTAATAAAATCTTTGAGATGGAGGAAGAACATTATTTAAAGTTGATGAAATTCTCTAGAGAAGTTGCTATTGCTCTTGAAAAAGCGATTCCTTGCAAACGTATAGGGATGGCTGTAGTAGGATTAGAAGTTCCTCATGTACATGTACATTTGATACCATTACAAGAGATGGATGATATGAGATTCAGTAAAAAAGAGAAGTTGACTCCAGAAGAATTTGTAGAAGTAGCGGATGCAATTAAAAGTAAATTGTAGACTCTCGAGTATATTAAAAAAATTAAACGCAGGTTATTTAGCCTGCGTTTTTTTGTATGCGATACAGAATGTTGTTCCTTTTCCAATTTCTGAATGGAATACTTTTATTTTGCCTCCTTGGAAGTCTTCTACGATTCTTTTTGTTAGTGAAAGACCTAGTCCCCAACCTCTTTTTTTAGTTGTATAACCAGGTTCAAATATTTTTTTAAACATCTTTTTCGGAATTCCACTACCATTATCTGTTATAAAAATATTGATCATTTTATTAGTATCTTGGATTAGTACTTCTATTGCACCCTTTCCTTTCATTGCATCTATTGCATTTTTTAGCAAATTCTCAATTGTCCAACTATGTAACTCTTTGTTTAATGGGATTTCAACTTTGTAGTCAGGACAATCTAAAGTGAAGCTAATTTGTTTTGAATTTCTAGCTTGTATATATTCAAATATCTTTTTTGTTTCTGATACTATATCTATAGATGATAATTGTGGTTTAGAACCTATTTTTGAAAAGCGGTCAGCTATTATTTGCAATCTTTTTATATCCTTGTCGATTTCAGTAATAATTTGTTCATCAACATTTTCTATTTTCATTATCTCAATCCATCCAAGTAATGATGATAAGGGTGTACCGATTTGATGAGCGGTTTCTTTTGCCATTCCTGTCCAAAGTTTATTTTGCGTGGCACTTTTATTACTTCTGTAGAAATTAAAAATTAAAACAGTAAAGAATAAAAATATAAGTACTAAGGCTAAAGGATAGTATTTTAATTTAGTGAGAAGAGAAGAGTTGCCATAATATAAGTATTGTACATCTCTTCCTACTTTTATTTCGATAGGAGTATTTTGGGATTTTAATTTTTTAAGAAAGGCGTAGGATTTCTCAGTATTTTCAGAAACTTTATCGTCAATGTTAATCATTGATAAGATACTGTCCGTTTTTGTAGTTTGAATAATGGGAATAGTTCTATTCTCTGTAAGAATTAAAAGAGTCAGATCTAAATTAGTATCAGTAGTTTTGGCATCATTAAAAGTTTTTGAAGCTTCTGCCCATATATTCATTTTAATTCTTTCTTCCTCTTTGTACATTTGAAAAAAAGAATAAGTATTCCACAGAATTAATAATAGGGTAAGGAAGGCTGTGCTTATTGATATCCAGCGAAATATATCTTTTTTATTTCTCAAGTTTCTTTATTTTTTTAGAATTAAAATAGCATTAATAAGAATGAAATAGCTTTACTATTAAATTTCGTCTTTCCTAAAAGCTTTTGTAAATTTACTTTTTTTAAGAGATAATTCCATATAAATATGAAAACCATTAATCCTAAAGAT
This sequence comes from Myroides injenensis M09-0166, assembly GCF_000246945.1. GTDB lineage: Bacteria > Bacteroidota > Bacteroidia > Flavobacteriales > Flavobacteriaceae > Flavobacterium > Flavobacterium injenense. The sequence goes on along the minus strand of NZ_BAEX01000134.1, from coordinate 2,390 downwards.
ATTTCTACAGTAGAATTGCAAGGTTACTTACAGGGAGCTATTGGGCCAAGACCTATTGCTCTAGCAAGTACTGTAGATGCAGATAATAGACCTAACCTATCGCCTTTTAGTTTTTTTAATCTATTTAGCGCAAATCCTCCGATAGTTGTATTCTCACCATCGCGCAGGATTAGAGATAATAGTGCTAAGCATACCCTATTTAATGTGCAGGCTACTCGTCAAGTCGTAATTAATATTGTGAATTATGAAATGGTTCAACAGACTTCATTATCTAGTACAGAATATAAAGATGGAGTTAACGAGTTTGTGAAGTCAGGACTGACCATGTTACCTTCAGATGAGGTACGACCATATCGAGTAAAGGAAAGCCCTGTTCAATTAGAATGTGTGGTTTTGGAAGTTATTGGTTTAGGAGATCAAGGTGGAGCAGGTAATTTAGTAGTTTGCGAAGTCGTTAAGATGCATATTAATGAAGATATATTAGATGCAGATAATAAAATTGATCAGCATAAAATTGATTTAGTTGCTAGAATGGGTGGAAACTGGTACACGCGTGCTAATATGGGAATGTTTGAGGTAGAAAAACCACTTACTACTTTAGGGGTTGGAGTAGATGCATTACCCTCTGAAGTATTAGAAAGTAATCTATTTACTGGTAATGAATTAGGAATACTTGGAAATATTGAGGTATTACCTTCTCAAGAAGAAATAGATGTTTATATTAGTGAAAATATTGAAGTTCTTGAAGTAATAAAGAATGGCAATCTAAAAGATAAAATTGACATAGCTAAAAAGCATTTAGAAGAAAATAATGTACCTTTGGCATGGAAAGTTATTTTAGCTAAATAAGAGATTTGTAAAGTTTAAACGAGGAAAATATATATACAATGGAAGTAACAGGAAGAATTAAATTAATAGGACAGCCACAGGATATTAGTTCATCTTTTAGAAAGAGAGAACTTGTGGTTACTACTGAAGAGCAATATCCGCAACACCTTATGATTGAGTTTGTTCAGGATAAAGTTAATTTATTAGATTCTTTTCAAGTAGGAGAACCAGTAAGAGTTTCTATTAATTTGAGAGGAAGAGAGTGGACTAGTCCACAAGGTGAATTGAGATACTTTAATACTATACAAGGTTGGAGAATTGAGAGATTAGTGGCTACGCAACCAAATCAACCAACTTATGATAATCAAGGTTATGCTGATCAAAATATGCAGAATAATACTCAGCAACAAAATTATCAAGGACAGCAAAATCAAGCAATGAATAATAACTTTGGACAAAACCAAGGTTCATTTAATCAGCAAGCAGGTAATGCTGTCATGCAACAAAATAATATGAATCAACAAAACACTAGTTTTGGTGGAAATCAAAATAGTGGATTTGCTAATAATGGTAATCAAAATCAAGGTTTTCCTCAAGGAAATCAAGCCCAAGGTTTTAATCAAGGGAACCAACAGCAAAACCCTTTTGGGAATTCATTCCCTCCGGCTTCAAGTTATAATGAAGAAGATCACGACGATTTACCTTTTTAATATTTAATCTATCCCTAAGTATCTTAGGGATTTTTTTTACATAATGATTACATTACTAGACGAGCGTTATATTTATTTTCCTCCAGTAGATGATGCCCATGAATCAGGTATTTTAGCTCTTGGAGGTGATTTATCTTTGCAACGATTAACATTAGCTTATCAATCAGGTATTTTTCCTTGGTTCTCTGATGGCGAACCTATTACTTGGTGGGCGCCTGATATGCGTATGGTATTGTTCTTTGATGAGCTTAAGATTACTAAAAGTATGCGCAATATTTTAAACAGAAATACATTTAAAGTTACTTTTAATCACTGTTTTAAAGATGTTATTAATGCTTGTCAAAATATTGATAGGGGAAATCAAGAAGGCACTTGGATAACTGATGAAATGCTCGCGGCATATTGTGATTTACATGACAGTGGAATTGCTAAGTCTGTTGAGGTATGGCAGGATAATGAATTAGTAGGAGGGTTGTATGGTGTAGATTGTGGTGATATTTTCTGTGGCGAGAGTATGTTTTCTTATGTGTCCAATGCTAGTAAAGTTGCATTTATTTATTTGTGTCAATACTTACAGGCAAATAATTATAAGTTGCTTGACTGTCAGGTTTACAATGATCATTTAGCTAGTTTAGGAGCAAGGGAAATTCCTAGAGATGAATTTATGTTGTATTTAAACGCTGAATAATTAAAATAGAGTTATGAACAATAATAGGTGTTTATATATTTTAAAAATGTCTTTTTGTTGATAACTCTATATAAAAAGGATAGTTATTAACAATTAGTAATTTATCTATGTTGATAAGATGAAACAATTGTGAATAACTTACTTTTCAATGTTATACTACGTGT
>NZ_BAEX01000135.1 GCF_000246945.1 Myroides injenensis M09-0166 | reverse complement strand
CGTTGTACATGTAGTTTTACCGATTTACCTCGTAATGGAAAGTCTTCAATGGTAATCATATTATGGAAACCTTTAGAAATTAATTGTCTCTCAGGACACTGATTTCCATAATCATTCTTTTCTTCAAAGTAGATATGTACTTTGGTCTCTAATTCTTCTATTTTAGTAATATTGAAGTGTTCTACTAAGTAAGCAGGTAAGATTAGTTTTAGTATTTCTGTGCTATCCATCATAAGACAAAGATATTATTTTACTATTTCCTCCCCAACTTTTAACGTTGATCCCATATAATTCCTATTTTTAAAATATTCGCTAAATGTAACTGAATATTTGCTACTTTTAAAAAAACTAACCACTATGAAAACTTATACACTACAGACAGAAAGATTAACACTTAATCTTCCTCAAGCAAATGACATACCTCGACTTATAGAGATTATGAAAAACCCCGTTTATAGCGAAAACACCTCTAATATTCCCTTTCCTTATACTAGAGAAAATGGGGAGTTTTGGGTAAACTTAGCAGTAGAGGGATTACAGCATGGCAAACAGTATATCTTTGCTATTCGTCTAAAAGACAATCCTATGATAATAGGTGGTATTGGTTTAGGAATAGATCAGACTAATAATAGAGCAGAAATGGGCTATTGGTTGGATGATCAATACTGGGACAAAGGCATAATTACTGAAGCCGCAAAAGCTTTAATCCAGTTTGGTTTTGACACCTTGAAATTACACAAAATCTTTGCCACTCACTTTACACATAATTCAGCTTCTGGACGAGTGATGCAAAAAATCGGAATGAAACAAGAAGCAATATTAAAAGAGCATCTATTTAAGAATGGAAACTATTTAGACCTTATTTCATATGCTATTATAAATAACAAGTAATTAATAAATAATAAAGCCTAACGCAATGAGTTAGGCTTTATTTATATATATGTCCCGTCCTAAAATAGGTTTACACAAAATAGACTTATTTATGAAAGAGACAGAAAGTACAAGGGAAAGACGTAGTCAACGAGATTATACTTTGGGCTTTAAATTACAGGTTGTATCAGAAGTAGAAAAGGGGGACTATACCTATAAACAAGCTCAAAAACATTATGGTATTCAAGGACGTAGTACTGTTTTGGTTTGGTTACGAAAATATGGTAATTTAGATTGGAGTAAACCAATCTTACGTCAACCAATGAAATCTAAAGAAGAATCACCAGCTCAAAAGATAAAACGTTTAGAACGTGAATTATCAGATGAAAAACTAAAGAATAGAGTTCTTAATGCAATGATTGACCTGTCTGACCAATCGTATGGTACTCAAATAAGAAAAAAGTATTCTACCCAACAGCCTTTGGACTCCAAGAAAAGGGAGTAAGTTTATCACGCGTTTGTTCGCTGTTTGGGATAAGTAGACAAGCTCTATATCAATATAGAACGCTACAAGAATATCGTGAAAAAGAGTTTTTACAAGTAAAGGAATTAGTCCTAAAGATAAGGGCTATTACTCCTCGTTTAGGTACGCGAAAACTCTATTATTTATTAAAAAAAAGTTGATAAAGTTAAATATTAAAATAGGAAGAGATGCTTTGTTTAAGTATTTAAAACGTGAGAATCTATCGATTAAGCCTAAAAAGAATTATACTAAAACCACTAACTCAAAACATTGGTTAACTAAGCATCCTAACCTTTTAAAAAACTTAGCAATAACTCAACAAGAACAAGTTTTTGTAAGCGACATTACTTATGTAAAGACCAAAACAAATACATATTATTTATCCCTAGTTACTGATGCTTATAGCAGAAAGATTATGGGATATCATTTAAGTGAAGACATGAGTGCTAAAAGTGTTGCTAAAGCTTTAGAAATGACTATCAAAAATAGAATAACTAAAAATACAGCAATCCATCACTCAGATAGAGGACTACAATATTGTTCTGAATATTATAAACTTCTATTATTATAAATTTTGCAACAACTTATCCAATAGAAATCTTGTGTCAGATTTTTTTTTTTCAAAATTGCTTTTCATTATTGAATCTGCACGGAGCAAAAAATTGATAACATTCAACTTTCAAGGAAATAAATGGGTTTCGTTTGCTAACAATGCAATTCAGTATTACAGCGAATATTGGGAATACATTGAAGTAGCGTTTAAAAAATTTGGACTTTGGGACGAACTAATTAAACTTGATACTAAAGGTAGTTTTCAAAAAAAAGTAGAACAGTTTTATACAAAAATCCCAAAACAAAAATATGACTTTGAAGAAGTATTTAATGACCTCTATCCAGAATAGAATATTTATTTTACTAACTAGAAAATTAAAAAAATGGCTCACTATTTAAATCAATGTAATGGTTCTTTAAATACCCTATATAGCTTACAGTCTTAAAACCTTTTAATCGGCTACCGCTAATATTTGTCCTCCAATATCGCTTACAAATATCATTTAAGCTGCATACGCTCTTATACTCATTACGAAAACACTCACTATCTCCCCATAGTTATCAGTAACTAAAGACTAACAACCAATATTGTTAAGTCCATTTTTTAAAATATACCTACTTAATTTAAAATATAAATAACAAGTATTATGATGAGTTTAAAAGCATTTCAAAGCAAAATTTTTACCTTAGCAAAAGCTTTCATTCAAAACTTAAATAAACAATTTGGAGCAGAATAAAAACACCATTTTAACGCTAAATCAAGCCAAAAGCAAATTAGAGCATTATTGTGCCTATCAAGATAGATGTCATGCAGAAGTCATAAACAAACTCTATAATCTAAAAATTCCAACAGATGAACACGATGCTATCATAGTCCATCTAATCGAGCATAATTTCCTAAACGAAGAACGTTTTGCTAGAAGCTACTCAAGAGGAAAACACAGAATTAGCGGCTGGGGCAAAAACAGAATAATTGCTGAACTAAAGAGCAGAAAAATATCTGATTACCTAATTAAAAAAGCCTTAGAAGAACTAACTGATGATCTATACTTCGAAACCTTAGACAAAATAGCAGAGCAAAAATGGCATAGTCTAGATTCCTTAGATATATACCAAAAAGAACAAAAGTTCATAAGCTATTTACAACGTAAAGGCTACGAAATGGAATACATTTTTGACAAAATTAAAGAACTCAAAAAAACATAAGAAAGCGACTCTACATATAGATTCGCTTTTTCTATTTTATCCTTTTCTAAAACAGCAATAAACATAACTCATCATTCACATACTTCACTCAATAAAGATAAAATACCTATCAGCCCCTTCCTTATCCCATAGAGCTAAATTCAACCAAGACAACTTAGAACAATAACCAAATATTACATCTTAAGCTATTCAATATATCGCATAAAAGCGATTACTCCCCCTTTCCTTACACTTAAATTTAAAAGAGACACAAAGACCTCGAAACTAAATTAAAATCAAAATAAAGACTCTACAATTCATTTCCCCCAACCTTTCTAAATAGAAACACAACAATATCTACGAAAGACTACATAAGGACAAACTATAATAAATACAAACCGAGTACAACTTTAGAAAATCGCAATACCAAGTTTAATGATTCTTCCAGCTACAGTCTTTCAACTTAGCAGAGCTAAAATATTATCAAGACAAATATGTCAGTATCTAATGCTCCACTTAAAGAAATGTATGATTACGATGACTAGATTCTAAATATTAAAGAGAATTGTCACAGTACTTCGAATAAGTATGCAATGAATCAATTACCACAGCTTTATAAGTAGATAAAATTAGCTAATTCAATAGATGTCACAGGAAATCCTTTTACCTTAGTAGGACTCACTAATAGTTGTAATAAAAGATTCGTCACATAATATAGTACAAGGATATAATCGAGATACAAGTTCATTCCAAATGGGATGTAAGAATGAATATCAATTTGAATATTATTTTTTACAATATTACTAATTCAGAAAGGACTACCTTTTATGATGCAGTTCCCTTTTTATAGATTTTTATTCCCTACAAAACAATACAATGTGTCATAATGTTTAATAATCATTTCTAAAGTATATATGTCTATAAGTCTTTTTTAAGAAATATACGGATTACTTAAATAGTGTAATTCTTTGAGATTGCAATTTATTATATCGGTTTCTTTTCCATTCAATAGTTTTGTATTTATAGCCATTAAATGTAAACGCCTTACACGATATAAAACATATACGTCACTAAATAGAGTTCTTGAAATATTTAAAAGTTCATTTTTAAAAACTATTGTTTTAAAGTGCGTAATAAATCATTTAGCCCAAACTTAACAAAGTATTTTATTTTACGCTGTGACAACTTAAAAGCTACTTTAAAGAGTATTCATAAGTTGTTTAAACGATCTTCTAAAACTAATTTCCTATATCATCTATTTGATTTACATTTGTAACCGAGCGAGGGTAATCTTAGATTCTCGAGCTCGGTCCTAGAAGCCAGCATATATGTTGGCTTTTAGCTTTTATATAAGTAGACTTCCAAATCTCATTAGCTAAATAATGACTATACTCTTAACTCAAGAATAATCCTACCTACAGATACATCAAATACAAGTTAACCGTTAAAAATATCCCCCAATCTAAAGACCTACTTAGCTATGAATAATACATAAGCTATCTCCCCATTCCGAATACCCTACATAAATTCAAACTAATACATCAGAACTAATATGTATTTATCAATAAGTGTAGTAATAGATTTAGTGATAAGACTACTATAGATTTGTAAAATAAACAATCTATCATAATACCTCCTAAGAAATCCTAATTAGTACACAATCATTAATTGATATAATATCTCACAATCAATTCAGATTCACCGATAAGAGTAGTAATCGATTCATAAAATACATAATTGCAATAACCACCACTAATTTAGAATACCTGATAAGAAAAAGAGAACAAAGACAAACTACTGAAACAACCAATCAACACATATATAAAAAGCTTTCGATTTAAGTACCACTGCAAGAGTTAGAAATATACGCAATCTACCCTCTCCTAATAACCCACAGAAATTCCAATTAACACAAAATCATTAAATGATATATACTATAGCACGATCAATAAAGATTCAGTGATAAGAATAAAAATAGATTCAGTGATAAGACTACTATAGATTCATAAATTATATAATTACAATAGACCCATACTACGTGT
>NZ_BAEX01000136.1 GCF_000246945.1 Myroides injenensis M09-0166 | reverse complement strand
ATATCTATTTACCTATAAGGTATATAAAGGCTTAAAATTACCTTTCTTTACCTTTCACACCATCAGGATAAACTACAAAAACCCAGTATTTGCAAGGATTTAGCCATGATTCAAAAAGTCACACGGCAGATTTGTTCGGGTAGTGTTCGAGAATTGTTCGAGTAAGCATTGCAAAAACGGGGGTCTTCCCGAACAAAACTGCAACCGTGCCCGAACAACACTGGGACGAAACCCACAAAAAAATTGGAAAATTTGAAAAAAAAATTGAAATAGGGTTGACTTTTTTACAGCCTATTTAGAAGAAAAATTACACTTTGATTTGTGTACTTTTATTTTTATCTCTCAGTTAGAACACTGATTTACAATACAAAGTTACAAATTATTTTGTTAGTACTACTATGATGGAGAATACTAATTAAATAACAATAGCCATTACACATAATGATCCTATCATGAAAAACGCTAAAAATAATTTGTACATAATCGAATATATGAATCTATTTAATTGCAGAATTATATGTTTCATTAAGTTTCACTTCATTATTACTTAACTTTTTAAAAAGAATCAGTAAAACATCATGATCTTTATAAAAATCCTTTCACTAATAGTAGATTTTTCATCTATACGCAGAAAGTATATCAAAACCATTAAAACACATTAATAGATAATCTAGATAAAGATATTTTTTCATATTTTTGCTTTTGTAAATGAATTACAGAATAAAATAGATAATTATGAGAACGATTCAATTTAGAGAGGCGGTATGTGAAGCCATGAGCGAAGAAATGCGTCGCGACGAATCAATATATTTAATAGGTGAAGAAGTAGCTGAATATAACGGTGCTTATAAAGCTTCGAAAGGTATGTTGGACGAATTCGGTCCAAAACGTGTAATCGATGCTCCAATTGCAGAGCTAGGTTTTGCAGGCATTGGGGTTGGATCAGCAATGAACGGAAATCGCCCAATTGTTGAATTTATGACATTCAACTTCTCTTTAGTAGGAATCGACCAAATTATAAACAACGCAGCAAAAATGCGTCAAATGACAGGTGGACAAATAAATATTCCTATTGTATTTCGTGGTCCTACAGCTTCTGCTGGTCAATTAGGTGCTACTCACTCACAAGCTTTCGAAAATTGGTATGCAAACGTACCTGGATTAAAAGTTGTTGTACCATCAACTCCTTATGATGCAAAAGGGCTTTTAAAAGCTGCTATCCGTGATAATGATCCAGTAATATTCATGGAGTCTGAACAAATGTATGGTGATAAAGGAGAAGTGCCTGATGGAGAATATATAATTCCATTAGGAGTAGCTGACATTAAAAGAGAAGGAAAAGACGTAACTATTGTTTCTTTTGGAAAAATCATTAAAGAAGCTTTTAAAGCAGCTGATGAATTAGAAAAAGAAGGAATCTCTTGTGAAATCATTGACCTTCGTACAATTCGTCCATTAGATCATGAGACAATTCTAAACTCAGTTAAGAAAACAAATCGTTTAGTAATTCTTGAAGAAGCTTGGCCATTTGGTAGTATTTCATCAGAAATTACTTACATTGTTCAAGAGAGAGCATTTGATCATTTAGATGCCCCAATACAGAGAATCACTACAGCAGATACACCTGCGCCATATTCTCCAGTATTGTTAGAAGAATGGCTGCCAAATGCTAATGACGTAGTAAAGGCAGTAAAAAAAGTTCTATATAAGTAAAAATTACAGTATATTTGACTACTCCATCTTAATTTTTGTTAAGATGGAGTTTTTTTATTATACACTCTTAGCTATGAAAAATAAAATACAGTTTTTAATATTATTCTTGTTGTTTCCCTTGGTCTTTTTGGGGCAAACAAAAGTAAGTGGTAAAATTATTGATAATAACAATGAAGAAGTTCCATATGCAAGTGTATATTTCAAAAACTCTACTGAAGGTATTGTTGCAAATGAATATGGTAAATTCTATTTAGAATCAGCTAAGACATATGATGTATTAGTTGTTTCTTTTGTAGGATACAAAACATTAGAAATCCCACTATCAGCAAAAAACAACTTTGATATGCAGGTTGTCTTAGAAGAAGACAACTTACTAGCCGAAGTTAAAATCTATGCTGGAAAAACGTCAAAGAAAAACAATCCAGCATTAGACATTCTTCGAAAAATATGGGAAAGAAAACGCAAAAACGGTCTTAATATGTTTGCGCAATACGAATTCGATAAATATGAAAAAATTGAATTTGACCTGAATACAATAGACAGCGCATATCAAAAAAAGAAAATATTTAGAGGGATGGAGTTTATCTTCAATCAAGTCGATACTTCTAAAATTACTGGAAAAACATATCTCCCTATTTTCATTAATGAGAATATTGCACAAGTCTATGGAGATAATAAAGAAAACAAAAAAAGAGAAAAGACTATTGGTAATAAAAACTCAGGGTTTGATACCAATCAACATATTATTGCCTTTGTAAAAGATTTATACGCTGAGTATAATATCTATAATAACTACATTAAAATTTTTGAAAAAGACTTTGTAAGTCCACTTTCTCGCACTGGTATCAATGTCTATAACTATGTATTAGCAGATAGTGCATTTATCGAGGATAAATGGTGTTATAATATTGTTTATTACCCTAGAAGAAAAGGAGAACTTACTTTTAAAGGTGATTTCTGGGTGAATGATTCCACATTTGCTATTAAGAAAATAGCAATGGAGGCAAGTAAAGATGCTAATATTAACTGGGTAAAAGATATTTATATCGAACAGGAGTTTGATGTAGTTAATGACTCTGTTTTCTTATTAACTCGAGATCACTTTATGTCAGATTTTGCGCTTTCAAAGAAAGAACACTCTAAAGGTGTTTACGGTAAGCGAACATCAATATATAAAAATCATAAGTTTGATATAAAACACCCTGATGAATTTTATGTCGAAAAGGTAAACCAATTTGACGAAACAGTATATAAGCGAGATGCTGACTTTTGGACTGCTTATCGATTCGAGCCATTGAGCAAAGACGAAATAGGCGTTTATAAAATGTTAGATACATTAAAGACTGTACCTAAATTCAAATTCTTATTTGATTTATCTTCTACGATTATTGGTAATTACTATAATATAGAAAAGTATAAATTCGATTACGGACCTATCTTCTCTACTTTTGGCTATAATGATATTGAAGGACTGCGATTACGTGCTGGAGGAAGAACTTATTTTGGAGCGAATGACAAATGGAGATTAGAGGGATATACGGCTTATGGATTCAAAGATGATCAATTCAAATATGGAATTAATGGTCGCTTCTTATTGAACTCACCTACTCGATTAATTTTACATGGAGGTAATAGACGCGATATAGAACAAATCGGTGTAAGCTTAACAGAGTCTAATGATATACTAGGTCGTAGCTTTGCCTCAAATAGTTTATTCGCTAGTGGTGATAATTCTAAGCTTACATCTATTAATTTATCAACACTTGGTTTAGAAATCGAACCTTGGAAGAATTTAAAATTTGAAACAACATTTTCATTCAGAACCTTAAAACCTGCATCAGACCGATTTAATCTAGACTACTATGTAGACAAAGAAAATAATGTCATACGAGATGAAACGAAACAATCTGAAATCAATTTTGCAATTGATTACACTCCTGGACGTAAAACAATTGGTTATGGTGTAGATAGAACAGATGTTGACAAAAAATACCTTCGCTTGTATTTAAGATATAGCCAAGGTATGAAAGGCGTTTTTGATAGTGATTTCAAATATGAAAAATTACAGTTCTATGCTAGAAAACCACTTTTATTAGGAGGGATTGGAACATTGACTACAACCTTTGAAGCAGGTAAAACTTTTGGTGATGTACCACTTGGTCTATTAAACGTCGTACCGGGTAACCAATCGTGGTTTAATATCGAGAATACATTTGCCAATTTAAATTATTACGAGTTCGTTACTAATGAATACGCTTCTCTACATCTAGAACATAACTTTGGAGGTCGTTTATTATCACGTATTCCATGGTTAAGAGATTTTAATTTAAGAGAGATAATAGGTGTTAGAGGTATCTATGGAAAAATATCTCAGGGTAATATTGATTTAAACGCTTCTAGTCTTATTTATAAAGCACCAGAAGATGTATATTATGAATATTATGCCGCGATAGGAAATATTTTCAAAATATTTCGTCTCGATTTAAGTTGGAGAGGAAACTATACTAATATGCCAGATGCAAGAAAATTTGCAATTAGAGGTTCATTTGCAATTTATTTCTAATTCTATCATCAAAACTTGTTAGAAACAATGATTTAGAGTACTTTTGCATCCAATTTAGAATAGAGATAAAATAATAAAAGAATATGAATACATTTGAAACTTTTGATGCCTTTGTTGAGATACCAGCAGGAAGCAGAAACAAATACGAATATGATTTCGATTTAAAAAGATTAAGATTTGACAGATTATTATATTCTAATATGAGATATCCTGCTGACTATGGATTTATTCCAGAAACGTTAGCATTAGATGGAGATCCATTAGATGTTTTAGTAATGTTTACAGAACCTTCTCTACCAGGATTAGTTGTAGAAGTAAAACCAGTAGGTATTTTCTTTATGGCTGATGACAAAGGAGATGATGAAAAAATCATTTGTGTTCCAGTTTCTGATCCAATCATGAACAAATTAAACGACATCAATGATGTAAACGAACATTTCAAAAAAGAAGTAGAACACTTTTTTAAAGTTTATAAAGACTTAGAAAATAAAAAAGTTACTACTAATGGTTTTGGAGATAAAGCTGCTGCAATCAAAATGATTAAAGAATGTAAAGAGCGCTTTGACAATATTAAAGATAAAAAAGAAGGATTATTTAGTATCCGTTTCTAATTTACGATATACAAAACAAAAGAGGATGGTATTACACCATCCTATACTACGTGT
>NZ_BAEX01000137.1 GCF_000246945.1 Myroides injenensis M09-0166 | reverse complement strand
CAACAAGGGTTTGGCGCAATGGCGGGTTAAGGCTAAAATTGAAGTTTTGGCTTTCTATTCCGCAAAAAAGCCAATTATATTGACTTTTTTGTTAAATTTATTCAATTAATTGGCTTTTGCTACGTGTCGTCTAAATCGAAAGTTCCACCTTCGATTTTCCGCCACTTCGCAAAGCCCCGAACCGTTAGTAAATCTTTTAAAATAGTGTGAACCTATTCCAACAAAGTTATTCTGTAAAATTTTGAGCCTTCACAGCTCTGAAAATTTTACGGAAATAACTTTGATTAACATTTTACTCCTTTTCTCTCCACTCTTTGAAAAACTTTGCTGTTTTAGGGTTTTCAACAAAAAACTGATTTACATTTTCTAATTGATTTCTTAATTCGTCTTTTTCATTAACTAGTATCTGGTACTGCGATTTATCAATGGTATTTTTCACAGCTACATACATAGAAAACCCTGTTGTTAAAGTATCCACCCGAGCAACGACATATTTCATAACCTAATGAAAGATAGTAAGTTTGTCTCAAATAATAAAGAGATGAGCAAACAAGAAATGATGTACTCTCATGTAGAGGATTACAAAGCAAGTGGATTAACCCAATCAAGATACTGTGAAAGCGTAGGAATTAAATTAGCAACATTTAGTTATTGGGTAATAAAGTATAAGAATGAAAATATTCAAAATTCATCGAGTAACTTTATCACTATAAATAAAGAGCATATTACTGAGAGCAAAGAATACGATATTATCTATCCTAATGGAGTTGTAGAATAAGTAGAAATATAGTAAACACCTGATTATAATCACTAATGATTAAACTGAAAACAAACAGCTAAAGAAATTAATCACAAGAAACAATAAATGTCAATTTATTCAGCACATCATTGTTCTCTGGGAGTAATTTCTTAGATAAAAGAATACTATTTAGAATTAACTTCTTGAAACAATCCTTTTGATTAGACATTAACAATATATTTGTAAAAACTAACTAAACTATGAACTGGATAATTGTAACTTTACTACTATTAGTGATATTATATTTATGGAATAGGAATACTCAAATAAAAAAAGACAAAAAACAATATAGTTATTTCTTAAACGATTGGATTAATAATTCTACAGTAAATAACTATGAATTACGAAAGGTAAAAAGATATAAAAAGAATTATAAAACTTCTACCTCCGTATATCAAAAGATAGGTAAGCAAACCAATAAAGATTTGGATTTAGATGAAGTATTCAAAGCGATTGACTTCACTACAACGCCTATTGGCAAACAATACTTATATTATAGACTTCACAATATTGAACATCCTAATTTAGATGATATACATACACGCTTAGAAGAAGCGTTTACTGATGATAGCAACCTTAGAACGAAAACACTTATTTCTTTAAGTAGTATAAATCATAAAGATACCTATTACTTTGAGCAGCTATTCACTAATCCATCTCAAGAGAAAAGAACGTTCTTAACCTATGCTAAAATAATAAACATAGTGACAGTAGTAATTTTTATGACTTCACTATTTTATAGACCTATATTACTTGCAATAGTACCTATCCTCACTATTAATGCTGTTATACATTACAAGAATAAAATAAAACTATTTGAACTTCAATCTGCCATAAAACAATTTACTAAGATATATAACTGTTACTTTTATTTAGTTTCTACACTAGAGCTAAAGAAATACAGTGATTTTAAAGACAATATTCCTGAACTTAAAAGAATAAAGTCAATCAGTAGTTTTCTTGATTCAGAACGAAAAATGGATAATGAAATTGCAACCTTAATATGGTTACCAATAGAATGGCTAAAGATTCTATTTAATGTAGAATACATAGTATTTCACTCATTACTAAAAAAATTAGAAAACCATCAAAAAGACCTTCATGAGCTTTTTATAGCCATAGGTAAAGTAGACCTTGCATTATCACTCTTAAAACTAAAAGCATTAAGACAAACTTCTAAACCCCTTTTTACAACTGATAAAGAGATTGAAGTCAAAGAAATCTATCATCCTTTAATAGAGAAATGTATCAAAAATGATTTAGCACTAGTCAATAATAGTTTACTTCTTACTGGATCTAATATGTCAGGTAAAACAACCTTTATTAGAACTTTTGTAATCAATGCAATACTTGCACAAACACTCGGCTTCACGTTTTCGAAATCATATAAAGCACCTTTCTACAAAATACATACATCAATAAAAATTAGTGATGACTTATCATCTAAGAAAAGTTTCTACCTACAAGAGGTAAGTATCATTAAACGTTTTATAGAAGAAGTGAAAAGTAATGAAATGAATCTAATTGTTTTAGATGAGATACTAAAAGGAACAAATACCATAGAAAGAATATCAGCAAGTGCAGCTATCTTAAGTTATTTAAACATGGATAAAGATACTGTTATGGTATCTACTCATGATTTAGAATTGATAGATTTATTACAACACAACAAATATACCGTAGCACACTTCAAAGAAGAGATTATAAAAGATAAACTATCTTTTGACTATACCATAAAACTAGGTGTTTCTACTACAACAAATGCTTTAAAGATATTAGAAATCCATAACTACCCTAAGGAAATAACTGATAAAGCAAATGACATAAAAAAAAATGTTCAGCTAATTAGCTGAACATTTTTCTTTATCTAAAGTTTCATAAACTGAATTCTGAGATTTAAACTCTGGAACAATGCCTTTCAGCATTTTAACAAAAATTATTGGATCTGCCCTTTCTTCCTCTACCACTAAATGGCATAAGTTTTCAATTAAACTCTTTACCATAATCATATCTTGTTCACGAACTTTTGCTATCATTATTTTTTCATGATGCGTTTTCACAGTATTCTCATCATTTGCCAAAAGCTCCTCAAATATCTTTTCTCCTGGACGTAAACCAGTAATCTTAATATCAATGTCATTTGGATAATTATAACCGCTTAAACGGATCATGCGTTTCGCTAAATCAATTATCTTCATTGATTTCCCCATGTCAAATACAAATATCTCTCCACCATGCCCCATAACTGAAGCTTCCAAAACTAATTGACATGCCTCTGGGATAGTCATAAAAAAACGAGTAATATCAGGATGCGTCACAGTAATTGGTCCTCCATTCTCAATTTGTCTTTTGAATAGAGGAATAACCGATCCATTAGATCCAAGTACATTACCAAAACGAGTGACAATGAAATTAGTGCTACCACTTCTATCTTTTAATGATGACACATATAGTTCGGCAGTCCTTTTAGTAGCCCCCATCACATTGGTAGGATTTACAGCTTTATCAGTTGATACCATCACAAACTTACTAACGCAAAACTCAACTGACAAATCTGCAATTACTTTAGTTCCTTTTACATTTGTATGAATTGCCTCATAAGGAAAAGCTTCCATTAAAGGTACATGCTTATATGCAGCAGCGTGATAAACCATATCTGGACGATACTTAGAGAAGATCCTTCTCATAACATTCTCATCACGAATACTCCCTACAATATAAGTAATATCATTTTTCTTATCAGACTCCATTGTTTGCTGAACATCATATAATGGAGACTCTGCATGATCTATTAGGATTAACTTCTTAAAATTAAGTCTAGCTATTTGACGGGCAATTTCACTACCAATAGACCCAGCAGCCCCTGTAATTAATACAACTTTATTATTAATCTCATTATATACTTCTGGATTATCAAGTTGAATAGCTTTTCTACCAAGTAAATCATCGATCTTTAATTCCTTAATTTGCTTATGACTATAATTACCATCTAACCAATCGGTAGCGGGCGGTATTATTTTAATTTTAACTGGCAACACTTCTAGCCATTCAGATAATTCATTCAATCGCGATCTAGAAATGTTTTGAATAGAAATGACTATATCATCAATACGATTTTTAGTTAGAAATTCCTCGTTAATTAAACTTGGATCAAATACTCTGTAACCACCTATACGCTTACCAATCTTCCCAGGACTATCATCTAAAAATCCAACTACTTCAGTACGCACTTTTGTATCAGCTTGTAGAACTCTAACAGTTATAATACCTGAGTTACCAGCACCGTATATTAATACTCTTCTTTGGTTACGAACATCTAAAATATAAGTATGATAGAACTGACTATAAAATAAGCGTGCTAATATAAGCATCGCAGAGGTAAAAAATAAATGTAAAATTATAAACGAATAAGAATATCTTAAGAAATCTTCAGCATTACTACCAAATAGACCATAACGTTGACTAACACTACAAATTGTAATTAACACCGATGCAAATAAACTAGTAAAAAATATAGTCTCTATATCTTTTATACTAGTCTGTCTTATAATTCCACGATAAGGTTTAAATATAAAAAAACTAACTCCATAGCAAATCAATACAAAAGGTATCTTTGCTACTAATAACTCTAAAGAATAATTACCAAAAAAATTGGTTAAAAATAAACTTGATACAATATAAGTAAATAGTACTATTAATAAATCTATAAATAAAACTATTCCCCGAGGTGTATCTCGCTTAAGCTGCTTTCTCAAAGCTCTTTTCATACTATCTTTTATTTTACTTTATGAATAAGCTCCTAAACTTTTCTGTGCAAAGATAATCGAAAAAAAGATGTTTACTATAATATTAAAATATAAAACAAAATATTTTCTTAATAAACTAATGTAAAAAAAATTAATCTCATATATAAACTATTTAATAATTACTAATTA
>NZ_BAEX01000138.1 GCF_000246945.1 Myroides injenensis M09-0166 | reverse complement strand
GTATAATTATAGAATAACCCTAAATTTGTATAAGGACGTTAAGAAAGTTAACCTTTTAAAAAAAATTATTATGAACAAAACAGAATTAATCGATGCTATTGCAAAAGATGCAGAAATCAGCAAAGTTGCAGCAAAAAAAGCTCTAGAATCATTTTTATCAAACATTGAAACTACTTTAGCTAAAGGAGACAAAATTTCATTAGTAGGATTTGGATCTTGGTCTGTATCTGATAGAGCTGCTAGAGAAGGAAGAAATCCTCAAACTGGTAAAACAATCAAAATCGCAGCTAAAAAAGTTGTAAAATTTAAAGCGGGATCTGAATTAGAAAGTGCTGTAAATACTAAAAAATAATTATACAACCTTTTATAAGGTATAATTAAAACCTCATTATTTTAAATAATGAGGTTTTTTTATAACTTTAGATTATCAATCTTACTATAATAAAATATGCCAATATTAAATAAACCAATAGAAAAAGGAGATATCTTATTATCTCTTCCCACTGCATCATTTGAAGAATTAGAATTCTCAAGATCAGTTGTATTAATCGCAGATCAGCATAGCGAAGGAACAGTTGGTTTTATCATTAATAAGGCGCTAGACATTACACTAAACCAACTAATGCCAAATATCACCACTTCATTAACAATCTATAATGGTGGACCTGTTGAGAATGACAAATTGTTTTGTATTCATTCTTGCCCAGATTTAGTCATGAATAGTCACCATATTTATAATGATCTATATTGGGGAGGTGATTTTGATCAAATACTTACGTTATTAAATCAAGGCATACTTAACAAGGACAACACAAAATTCTTCTTAGGCTATACTGGGTGGGATTATGGTCAACTAAACATTGAACTTAGTAAACATTTTTGGCTTAAATCAGAGTCAAAAATAAACACACAAGACTTTTATACAAAACATTCAAAAATGTTCTGGAAAAATAACCTTAAAGAATTTGGAAGTCAATATAGTATTTGGCAAAATGCACCAGAAAATCCTAATAACAATTAAAGGAATCTAACCTTAGCATTTAATTTTGTAATTAAATCTTTAGAAACCTCTGTCGTATATTCTTTCTTTCTGTATTTTGTAATTGGTTGAATCCCTACAATAGCATTAGTCAAAAACATCTCATCTGCTTTTTGAAGTTCAAATGGTGACACAGAACTTTCTTCTAATGTATAATCAGGATGTTTCTCAATAATTTCCATAATTTGCTTACGCATAATTCCCTTTACGCAACCATCTGCTAAAGGTGGAGTCTTTATAACCTTATCTTTTACAACAAACAAATTGCCGTTAAGCCCCTCTACAATACTTTTAGCATCATTAATAAGTAGGCAATTTTGATAATCATTTTCTTGAGCAAAAATACTACCAGTAATATTAATTAAGCGATTCGTTGTCTTTAAATTAGACAATAAATGGGAAGTCACATAAAAATCTTTGTAAATTTCAACTTCATAAGGAGAAGAAGAATATGCAAATAAGGGATTCGACAATGGTTTTATTGACACTATATAACCTATTTTGCGAGAAAGTGGCAAGTAAGTACCTTCTGCATCTCTAAATACTGTAAAACGTACTCTATAAGCATTAGAAGGATGTTCTTCGCTATCAATAACTTTAAGAATCTCATCTTGAAAAAATTCCATTGTAAAACTCATAGGAATTTCCATTCTTAAAATTCTCATAGAAGACATTAATCTAAAATAATGATCTTCTAAAAATAAAACTTTATTATCTAAAACTCGTAATGTCTCAAATAGGGCATCTCCATATAAAAAACCTCTATTCTCTTCAACTGATATATTACCTTTAGAAACTAATGTGCCGTTAACATTAATCATACTTTTGTTTATCTGATTACTATTAACGGCAAATATAAGCTATATTGTAGAAATTATGCGGATCCTAATACTTGTTTTAAATCCATTATTTGATTTTCCCACAATTGTTTTGATTCTTCTACTTCATCTGAAAAAGCAAAATCTGTCACGATTAAAGTAACATCTTTCGTTAATTCATCTCTATGAATTCTAATCTCAAAGTAATACTCTGTCTCTTTATCATCCTCATTTAACCATCTATAACGTACTCTTTCGTCAGATTTGCGAGTGACAACGCGAGCTTTCTCTTCTGAATCTCCCCAAATAAAAGAATAAATCTCTCCTCTTGAATTTACATTATCTGCAAACCACTCACTAAGTCCCGATGGATCAGATATATACTGATATAATAATTGTGGTGAAGAATTAATTGAAAACTCTATTTCATACTTTTCTTTCATAGCCGTATCTTAATTTTATTTTTTCGAATATAAACATAATTTCGAAATAAAAAAATATTTTTTAACTCACTTCCCATTTGTTTTAAAAAGATTTTATTTTATCTTTGCACCCGCATTACAGAAGTAATACCAACAAAAATGGCGAGGTAGCTCAGTTGGTTAGAGCGCAGGATTCATAACCCTGAGGTCACGGGTTCAACTCCCGTCTTCGCTACATAGGTAAAAGGACATAATCAAAAGATTATGTCCTTTTTTTATTTTATACTAATAAATAGCCTTTATGGGATCAGGTTCAAAGGTTCTGTTTATGTGTAAAATTTGGTTAATCTCTATAGGAAAGAACCAATGCCTCTTACTCCTATAAATTGAACTTTTAAAGGTTTTATTATCACATTAAAAGATTCAGCAGTAGCATTAATACTTCTAAATTCTCTCTAATTTAATTATGCCATTAAAACATTTCTTATAGACATAATTTTTATATTAAATATAAAAAACTGAGATTTCTGATCTAGCTCCAAAACGAATGGGCAAAATACTACTACCTACTCCTTTTGATACATACAATGGCAAATTATTTTTGTGATACCAACCTTTCACATACTTTCCACTTCCTTCTGGTATAAATGGGATATAACCAAAAAAGTTAATTTGTCCACCATGGGTATGACCACTTAAAACTAAATCTATTTGATTTTTATATTTGACGATTTTGTCATAATATTCAGGACAATTATTTAATACAATAGGGTAATCGCTACTTATGTAATTCTCCATTACCTTATCAATATCTGGTTTTCCTCCCAAAAGATCATCAACTCCACTGATACTTAAAGTTTTATTTTTTTTGGAGAATTGAACTGTATTATTTATTAATAACTCACAATTATATCTTTTATAAATTGCTTTCAATTTTTGGATATCAACATGTCCCCAATATTCCCAATTACCTAAAATTGCAATCTTCTTAGTCTTGGGCAATGTCTTTAGAAAATCCTCTAATAAATCAATATTATCTTTTTTATCTATAATATCTCCTGTTAACAATATGATATCTGGATTTTCTTTATTGATTTTCGCACTTATTCTATGAAGGGTATATGTAATGTTATTTAAATGTAAATCTGATAATTGGAGAACTTTGAAGTTATACTTACCTTCACTACTAGACTTCATAAAATATTTTTTAGTTTCAAACAGGAAAAATTCTAACCAAAAAATATCAATCGTAAAAATAACAAGTATAAAAACAATTATTTTTTTTATAAATTTTCTTCTATTTATTCTTTTCATTTCTTAAACCCAATGATTAAAATTGAAATTAATGTATTGACTACAGCTAATATTTTTATAACACTAAGTATAAAATTATTCAAATAACCATAAGGAGTGCCTTCTCTTAAATTTGTTAAGTTCTGTTCTTTGTAAAAAATCAATAATGAGTAACGCTTCCTTTTAATTATAGCAAAATTTTACATTTTATTACAATTCTAATTTTTTAATAAACTTACCACATATTTAAACAAAGAAACAACACAAAACACTTTTATTTAACTATATTTTTAAACTAAAAATCAATTAATAAAAACAGTAATAAAAAAACAAATCACCTTGACTCAAGTTTTAAACATATCAAGTAATACTATTTATTTCAAAACTTCCCTTCTAATCTAAAGACTTACCTATACCACTAAGCTAAGAGGTAGTAAATATTATTTTTCTCATTTTCATCAGATTAGTTATTTTTTTGATTATTTTTATATTAATAGCAAGAGAAACTATCTTGGTATTACTGGTAAAACACACTTCATATACAACATTTTCAGCACTTCATTAAGTATCAATTTGTCGTGTATTTATTAATAAATTACTTAGTTCAAATTGGTAGAATTTATTTACCAGCAAGGGAAACACAGGTTTCTTATATCCCAATCCAATTAATTTTTCAAGAATCGTCCATTATTAAGTTTAGGCTCCTTCTAATCTGGTTTGCAATGTTAGTAAAATCATTACATGATGAATCCATAATGACTCCATTAAATTCTATTGTTTTAATAGAGTCACTATGGACTTACTATGGACTCACTATGGACTCATCCACCATAAATCTTGTCTCATCCTACTATAACTGTACAGCTATAGTTAATAATCCTACCATTTACTGTACAGTTTTTCACTAGTCCTTTTATGACTGTACAAGTTTTGCTTTTTGTTTACTAGTTTTATAATAATTCTTCCATCATTTAGTAAAGACTGTGTCGTTCTATAATAGATATAAAGTGATAATTCAACATTTTCTTTGCTGTGATGATTATTACAATTAAGGTTTTAAAAATATAAATAACAACTTCTAGGTAACAAGTAATAAAAAGAATTATAAAAAATAGAGCGATCCATTTCAGAAATGA
>NZ_BAEX01000139.1 GCF_000246945.1 Myroides injenensis M09-0166 | reverse complement strand
TTTTTTGATATTCTTAATAAGAACCTGATTGCATTTGAGCATCTTGAATCATTTTTTCATTTGCTCTAATACCAAATTCTACACGTCTATTCTTAGCTCTACCAGCTTCTGTATCATTACTTGCTATAGGATCTGCTATTCCTAATCCATCAGTTTGAATACGATTAGAAGCTACTCCTTGTTGAACTAAATATTGTTTAACAGATGCTGCACGTTTTTTGGATAAACTTAAATTATATTCCTCTCTACCTGAAATATCAGTATATCCATAAATATCAATGTAAGTATCTGGTTCGTCCTTGAATACTTTTACTAACTTATCTAGATTACTTTTTGCTTTGTCAGTTAAGGTAGCTTGATTTAAATTGAAATTAACTGAGTTCTCCCCTAAGATTAATTTAATTCCTTCCCCTACTCTTTCAACTTGTGCACCAGGAACAGTCTCTTCAATTTTTCTAGCTTGAGCGTCCATTTTATTTCCAATTACACCACCAGCAGCACCACCAATTATTCCACCTAAAACAGCTCCTAATGCTCCATTACCACCTTTACCAATATTATTACCTAATATTCCACCGATAATTGCACCACTAGCTGCACCAATACCTGCACCTTTTTGTGTATTATTTGCATTCTTAACTGAATCACATCCTGTTAATCCTATAGAAGTAGTTAAAAACACTCCTGCTAATGCTATTGTTCCAATTTTTTTCATTTCTTTTTCTTTTATTTTTTTTAATTTCTTACAAAATGATAAGTAACATCATAAGTTTTTCCTCCTGCATAAAACTTATCAACCAAATCAAAAGAATTACTTGTTTGATTTCTTACTTGCATAGAATATCCAGTGGTAATATTTTTCGCTTTCACCCCTTCATCAATGAACTTAAACTCAAAAGCTCCATTAGGTGTAATACTCCATTTAAAATTACTTTCAAAACTAGGACAATTACCACCTTGATTTAATGACAAATTCCCTGTATTATTATTTGAAACAAATTTCCATTGACTGCCAATAAAACAATCTGCATCAGCAATATTAAATGAGTTTACTTTTACAAATTCACCTCCTATACGATTAACTTTAGTTAATGTCCAATTTCCTTTTAACCCTACTTGTGATTTACTATCCATAGTAGGTTTACATGATACAACTGCTAAAGCAATTGCTCCTAAAACAAGTAATTTCTTCATAATATCTTCTTTTTCAAATTTTATTATTACTAAAAAACAATTTAATAGTTAATATAAATTACTATTAACTGTCAAAATGACACCTCTACTCATTTGGTATCTTTTTTGACTTCACAATGTAAATTTACTAAAATTAAAATTATCTAATAAATAAAACATATAATTATGACATCTGGAAAAATTAACGTGACCGTGGAGAATATCTTCCCACTTATCAAAAAGTTCTTATACAGCGACCACGAAATCTTTTTAAGAGAATTAATTTCAAACGCAACGGATGCTACTTTAAAATTAAAACATCTTACTAGTATTGGAGAGACAAATACAGAATATGGCAATCCAATCATTGAAGTAAAAATCGATAAAGACAATAAAGAACTTCGCATTATAGACCAAGGTATTGGTATGACTAAAGATGAAGTTGAAAAATATATTAACCAAGTAGCGTTCTCTGGAGCTGAAGAATTTTTAGAAAAATATAAAGATTCTGCAAAAGACTCTGGCATTATTGGACATTTTGGATTAGGTTTTTACTCTGCTTTTATGGTAGCTGATAAGGTTGAAATCTTCACAAAGTCCTACAAAGACGAACCTGCTGCTCACTGGACATGTGATGGTAGTCCTGAATATACCTTAGAAGAATCTGATAAAAAAGATAGAGGTACAGAAATAGTTCTGCACATAGCTGATGACTCATTAGAGTTTTTAGAAGAAGGAAAAATACGCGAGCTATTAACTAAGTACAATAAATTTATGCCTGTACCAATTAAATTTGGTACGCACGAAGAGGGCGAAGGAGAAGAAAAAGTTGAAGTTGATACTATTATCAATAATCCTAACCCAGCTTGGACTAAGCAGCCTTCAGATTTAACTGATGAAGATTATAAAAACTTCTACAGAGAGTTGTACCCAATGCAATTTGAAGAACCATTATTTAATATCCATCTTAATGTGGACTACCCATTTAATTTAACAGGAATTCTATATTTCCCTAAATTGAGTGCTGATCTTCAAATGCAAAAAGATAAAATACAACTTTATCAAAATCAAGTATTTGTTACTGACAACGTAGAAGGAATAGTTCCTGAATTCCTAACAATGTTAAAAGGTGTAATAGATTCACCAGACATTCCATTAAACGTTTCTAGATCTTATCTACAAGCAGATGGTAATGTTAAAAAAATATCAAACTATATCACTCGTAAAGTTGCTGATAAATTAAAATCATTATTTAACGAGAACAGAGAAGATTTTGAATCAAAGTGGAATGATATTAAAATTGTACTAGAATATGGTATGCTATCTGAACCAAAATTCTATGAGAAAGCAGGATCATTTGTACTTTACCCTACTGTTGATGGAAAATACTATACGCTAGAGGAATTAAAAGAAGCAATAAAAGATAACCAAACAGATAAAGATGGAAATCTAATTGTATTATATGCTTCTAATAAAGATACTCAAGATAGCTATATAGCGACTGCAAAAGAAAGAGGATACCAAGTATTACTTTTAGATTCACCAATCGTTTCTCACTTAATTCAGAAGTTAGAAAGCGATAATGAAAAAATGTCATTTGCTCGTGTAGATGCTGATCATATCAGTAATTTAATTAAAAAAGAGGATATTGAAATTTCAAAACTTTCTGAAGATGAACAAAAAACATTGCAAGAAATTATTGAAAACTCTGTTCCTAAAGAAAAATATACTGTCAAGCTAGAAGCAATGGATAGTACTGCAGAACCATTTATTATTACACAACCTGAATTCATGCGTCGTATGAAAGAAATGAGTCAATCAGGTGGCGGTGGAATGTTTGGAATGGGTAATTTCCCAGAAATGTACAATCTAGTTGTAAATACTAATTCTGAACTTGCTTCTACTATTATTAATAATAGTAATGAACAAGAAAGAAATGAAAGTATTAAACAAGCGATGGACTTGGCTAAACTTTCACAAGGTTTATTAAAAGGAGAAGAACTAACGGCATTTGTTAAACGTAACTTTAATAGATTAAAATAAGCAATACCGTTTATTATAAAAAAGCTGTCTTTAATTTTATTTGAAGGCAGCTTTTCTTTTTTATTACTTCGTCAAAATATTATAAAACTAATAAGAGAAAATTTAATATTGCATAATACATTCAAACAATAAAAAATCACAACTATTGTCAGACATTTGTCCTAAATACCTTTACTTTTATTAACTACCTTTGTATCGCAAAAAAGAAAAAAATGAAAGAACAAAATAATACGTTAAAAGGAGTACTTTTAGTAGCAATAGGAGCTTCTAGTTTTGGTATGCTTGCCTCTTTTGTAAAATTAGCTTATAGAGATGGATATACTACTGCAGAAGTAACTTTTTCACAAGTTATAATAGGTCTAATTGGTGTTACATTAATTAACCTATTGAGAAAAAGACAACCAACTGAAGAAAAAGCTACTTCAAAAGATATAAGACAACTTATTTTAGCTGGTACTTCAATGGGGTTTACTTCTGTACTATATTATATGGCTGTTAGTTATATTAATGCATCCATAGCCGTAGTATTATTAATGCAATCTGTGTGGATTGGAATTGTACTAGATAGTATAGCGACCAAGACTTTTCCTAATAGATTGAAAATTATAGCTGTTATACTAATTCTTACAGGTACTGTTTTAGCTACTAATGTATTAGGAAGTGAAATAAAACTTGATTACAGAGGTGTAATATTTGGATTTTTAGCTTCTTGTTCGTTTGCTACTACGCTATTTGCATCTGGACGTATAGCACACCATTTAGCTGCTCCAAAAAGAAGTATGTATATGTTATGTGGAGCTGCAATTATTGTTTCAATTTTTGTTTTCATCACCCAAATAGGTCCTAACAATTCAGAAATGATGATGAATTTCTATCATTCTTTTTCTGATAATACTTCTGGAATAAGAGACTTTAATTGGAAAATATTTTATGGTTGGGGATTAGTACTTGCTCTATTTGGTACTATCTTACCTCCTTTATTCCTGAATATGGGATTTCCTTTAACTGGAGTAGGTCTTGGAAGTATAATATCTTCTTTAGAATTACCAGCTTCTGTTACTGTAGCATTCTTTGTTTTAGGAGAAAAAGTTATTTTAATACAATGGATAGGAATTATACTAATATTAAGTGCTATTGTATTAATGAATAGTAATCTATTATTTGCAAATAAAACTAAATTTGAGGAACCTTAATATTTAGGTATA
>NZ_BAEX01000140.1 GCF_000246945.1 Myroides injenensis M09-0166 | reverse complement strand
ATATTATTTCATAATTAATTATCGATAGGAAAGTTTAATCTTACATTTTAAAAAAATAGCTATTAATGGTTATTGTAATAACTATAATGCGCTTTATTTTTGTTGGTAAATAGATATTATGAAAAAAATAGTTTGTGTAGTCCTTGTGATGGCAGTCTTCTTCGGATGTAAAGAGAAGAGAGAGGAAGTGATAGAAGAAATTAACAATATTGAAAATACAGTGAATAGTAAATCTATTGAAGTATTAACAAGTGAATTATTACTTCCTCTAGAAATAGTTAAAGAAGGAAGTGAAGATGTCTTGACTAAATATGGTCTTGACTTTTCTGGAAACTGTTATGCTTGTGATGTAGCTAATTTACTGATAGACGGTGAAATGATTACATTGATGAATGCATGCGATATTCAAACACAACTATCATTTAAAATTCTAAGCATAGAGGAAAATGAAAATAAAATCATTGTAAAAACACCAATTAATGAGTTTATGTTTATTCGAATTAATGAATTACCATTATATGAACTACATTATAAAGGGGAACCCTTAGATCATGAATTATATAGATTAGGGAGTTTCTATACGATAAAAAGTAAGTTAGCTTCTTTTGAAGTTCATGATTGCGGTGATTTTGAAGGATAATAAATACATAAATAGAGATTAACTACATAGTTAATCTCTATTTTTTTTAAGGATAGAGTTTTGAGAAAAGAGGTTTACAAAGGATATTATCACCATAATGGGCAAAAGAGAAAATTAGAATTGATAATTGATTTTCAATCATTGACAGTCTACATAGATAATATGATTTTTATAGGAGAAGAGTTTTTTGATTTACAAGTAAGAAATAAAGAAGAAATAGATAATAGCTTTTTTAGTATCGATTCTTTCGGTTGTCTTTGTAATTGTAGTTTTCAATTTTAGACGCCATTAACTATAGTAAATAATAAAGGAGAAAATAGTCAAGTTATTTTGTTTGTTATTTATGAGTTGGGAATAGAACAGGAGAATAGAGCTCTGGATAAAGAATATATTCGACTAGAAGTAGATATAAATTGTAATTTTTATGCAGGAGCAGGAGAGTGTTTTGAAGAAGCTTTTGAAAATTTAAAGAAACAATTTAGAAAGGAGTATTATTTGAAGAATTGTTTTGGCTGTATGTTTGCGGATTACAGTGTCTATGGCAACAGTAGTTTTGGTACTCTATATTGTTTTAGGAATGCAAAAGATCAGTATTTAGAATGTGCGTCTAAAGATGATTATATAAAACTGTGGGATATTCATACTCCATTACGAGTACAAGAAATTGACCTATGTGCTCAATTTATAGTAAGGGGAGATAGCATTGGTTATCGATAGTTTCTCTCATTTATTAGTAATTAGGTAGTTAAATATTAATTTGTTAAATTTATTAACAAATTAAAGCAATGGAGGATTATTTGTTTTTTGTAATATGGGTGGCAAGTGGAATATTCCTTGTATGGGTATTACATGGAATATATCAGAATACTGCAGCTTCATATTTTAGAAAAAGAAAATCAGCAAAGAGTTATTTTGATAATGATATAAATACAAAGTATTCTTTATATAAAATCAAAAAATTCGCGCTGACTATTAGTTTAGACAATATCACTATAAAGCAACATCGTTATCGATACGATATTGAAGAGGATACTCTTGCCTTAGATTATATTAATCCACATTATAACGATGCTGATGACTTAATTAGACATTCCAGAAGAAAGTTTGGGTCTGATGCGTATTTTAAATACCAAAATCGCATTGATTATATTGAAAGCCTGACACTCAATGAAGTTTTAATACCTATAAAATTTGACAATAAAGACTTATTAGCTACTGTTATTTTAGAAATGGATAGAGATAATTTAGCTATTTATCTAGCATTAGAAAAAGAAGTTGAGGTGTATCTTACTAAGTATATTTATCATAAAGATGGTATGACAGATACAAAGTATGACTGCGATACTATAGAAGAGTACGAATGTAAATTTGATTTTAAATTTTTAAAAGAAGTTTTTGAGCAAAAGCCAATTTATTATAGTGCTTATATTAAGTAAGATTACCGATTTGCTTCTTCTTTTTTTTCTTGTAATAATAATTCCCCCCATGCATTCAATTGCCATAAAACATCTATTAGTTTTTCACCTAATGGGGTGAGTGTGTATTCTACTCTAGGAGGAAGTTCATTAAAACTGGGTTTATTTAATACGCCGTCTATCTCTAGTTCTTTTAGTTGTTGATTAAGTACTCTTCTATCGACTTTCATTATTCCTCTCAGCATTTCACTAGGTCGTTTTTTACCGTTATTTATTTGCCATACAATAGGGATTTTCCATTTTCCACTAATTGCATTTACAGCAAATTCTAATGGACATATTTTTTCTTCTATTGTTCTCTCCTTATTTTTCATAAAAGTGACTTTTAAATGACTATGGGCTAAAAAAGTGCGGTATTGTACAGACTATTTGGCTTTTTAATCTTTGCAAAAATAAGTAATATTATGAATGAAATTATAGAAGCTTTACAAGAGTTAAAGAAAGGATTACAACAACAGTTATCAGAAGATATATTATTGAAGTTCCAACAGTCGATAGATGATATAAGGAGATTAAACTTACAAGAACGTTTTTTAACTGTTCAAGATCTTTTTCCTCAGTCAAATTTGTATACCATTTTAGGGGATGAAATACAATTAAGGAAAGAATTTAAAGGTAAGAAGTTAATCATCTCATTTTTGCGTGGAAGTTGGTGCCCATTTTGTAACGTTGAGGTAAATCATCTCATCAAAAATTATGAGAAAATAAAAAGTAGAGATGCAGAAGTTGTATTGATAACTCCCCAAGGCTGGAAAAATAATAAAATATGGAGTGAAGTTACAGAAATGCCTTTTCCTATTTATCAGGATAAAGATAATAGTTTAGCAAAGGCTTTGGGCATATCTTTTGCTTTACAAGATTATGTGTTACCAATATATAAAACGCTAGGTATAGATCTTAAGGCAAGTAATGATAGCGATGAGAATGTTCTTCCTGTACCAGCGACTTATATTGTAGATGAAACTTTTAAGATTGTTTATCATCACTTTGATGTTGATTATATGAACAGGTTAAATATAGGTGATGTTTTAAAAAACATTTAGATATGGAAAAACGAAAAGGTGCTAGGTCAAAGAAAGATATATCTCCAGAGATAATGGTTCAATTAAACGAAGGTCTAATAGAGAGTGCAAACCTTACAGAGTGGTTAGCAATTGATCAGCGGTTGCTACTTATTAATGTAATGAAACAATTAGGTAGGACGCACTATGTAGCATTAGTTTTTAAATCGTTAGATGATTTGGAAAAGGTTACCGTAAATACTATAAATCAATGTATCGGTAAAACTTTATTTGACTCTAGTGTTTACTATGGTGACCAGGAATTGTTCTTTTTGTTAAAGAATCATACTAGCGATCTTGTAAGATGTTGGGCTACTTATTTTGTTGGTTATAATTCTACTATTTCATTTAAAGATAAATTGTCAATGATAAAGGAATTTGCAAGTGATGAGCATTTTGGGGTACGAGAGATCTGTTGGATGGCTGTACGCAAAGATATTTTTGAAAATTTAGAAGAAGCACTTGCTATTTTGTTGGATTGGACTAATGACGATGATGAGAACATAAGAAGGTTTGTTACTGAATCAACTCGACCTAGAGGAGTCTGGAGTAACCATATTGAGGTTTTGAAAAAAGATCCTTCACTTGGTTTACCCATATTGGAAGCTTTAAAAAATGATGAATCTAAATACGTATTAGACAGTGTTGCAAATTGGATTAATGACGCTAGTAAGAGCAACCCCGAATTTTGTATCGAATTATTAAATAAATGGAAGGACGAAACTCAAAATAAAAACCGACTTTATATCATAAAAAAAGCCTCAAGAAGCATTGAGAAAAAGAGCTAGATTTTTACTTTTTTTTCTTCGAAAAGGGTCGGATAAGAAGAAAAACAACTTTTCGCATTTTGCGATATTGTATAAATATGATTAATATCATATTTGGAGGTATCTTTTTAGTATAAAGGCTGTTAATAAAAAATGATTTTTTATAAGTCGTTAATTTTTGCTGATTTATTTGTTGTCATTATGTTGTTATACTACGTGT
>NZ_BAEX01000141.1 GCF_000246945.1 Myroides injenensis M09-0166 | reverse complement strand
TATACTTACTACTTTTTTTATATGTTATAATTTTTCTTTTCCAATATGTCGTATGGCTTCTCGTACCATTCTAAACAATTCTGAAGAATATACAAAATCCACAACATCTTCATTATCCGTTTGAATGATTTCTTTGTTATTTCCTGACCAAGCCAAGACACCATTCTTTAAGAATACAATATGTTCACCAATCTCAAGTACGGAGTTCATATCATGCGTATTAATTACTGTGGTAATATCATATTCATGAGTGATTTCTTGAATTAGATTATCGATAACAATAGCTGTTTTTGGGTCTAATCCTGAGTTAGGTTCATCACAAAATAAATATTTAGGATTGTTTACAATTGCTCTTGCAATTGCTACCCTCTTCTGCATTCCTCCTGATATTTCTGCCGGTTTCTTTTTATTGGCATTGATAAGATTTACACGATTGATTACCTCATTTACACGGTGCATAATCTCTTTGTCTGTTTTATTAGTAAACATACGCAAAGGAAAAGCAATATTTTCTTCAACTGTCAAAGAGTCAAACAATGCACTCCCTTGGAATACCATTCCAATCTCAGTACGTAGCTCTCTTTTTTGACTTCTAGTTAAATCATTATATATGCGTCCATCAAATGCTATATTCCCAGTATCAGGATGGTGAATACCAAGTAATGTTTTTAATAAAACTGTTTTTCCAGAACCACTTTGTCCAATGATAAGATTGGTTTTACCAGTTTCAAAAATAGTAGTAATACCTTTTAAAACTTGTGTTCCATCAAATGATTTCTCAATATTAGTTACTTCAATCATATCTTAATTACTTAAAAGTAGTGAGGTTAAAATGTAGTTTGTAAGGATAATGGCAACACTAGTCCACACAAAGGCAGTTGTACTAGCTTTACCTACTTCTAATGCGCCACCTTTCATATAATAACCAAAATATGAAGGAATAGTTGCTAATAAGAACCCAAATATAAAGGTCTTAATAAATGCATAAGTAATATGAAAAGGTATAAAGGTATCTTGTAACCCCACAATAAATTGCTCTGAAGTAACAAAATTACCCATTACTCCACCAAACCATCCACCTAATATGCCTAAGAACATACTAATACCTATTACAAAAGGATATAACATTACTGCTACAAGTTTTGGAAAGACTAAGTAATTTAATGAGCTAACCCCCATTACTTCTAAAGCATCAATTTGTTCTGTTACACGCATTGTTCCAATACTAGATGTGATAAAGGATCCCATTTTACCAGCCATAATGATGGAGATAAAAGTAGGAGCAAACTCTAATATTACTGATTGTCTAGTAGCAAAACCAATTAGGTATTTTGGTATCAATGGGTTTGTTAAGTTAAGAGCTGTTTGAATAGCAACAACTCCTCCAACGAAGAACGAAAGGAAACAAACAATACCTAGTGATCCTATAATTAAATCATCAATCTCTTTAAAGATCAATTCTTTCATTACTTTCCACTTTGTCATTTTGCTAAATATTTCTTTCAGCATAATGAAGTATTGTCCTATATTTTTTAATCCAGATTTTATCATAAAAATTAAATATCGGCTAAATTACCAATTACAAATGAGTTTTTCAGTTATAAGACTTAAAATATAGTCTAAAGAACCTTTGATTTTATTTTTTTCCAACGATAGTTTCGAATAAACTTACCTTGTTCATCCGTAACTAAGTAAGGTATGTTTTTTTGTTTTGCTTGCATAAAACCTCTTAAGTAATCTACAGTTAGTAAAGGTTTTCTCTTTTTTAATGCCAGTTTTAAAGCTGCAATTAAGGTAATCCAAAAACCATAATGAAGTCTATAGAAGGCTTCTCCCTGTTTATATCTTGCTTTCTTATCATATTTAGCCCCAGTAGGTTTTAAATGCTTTACTTTAAGTTCTGGAATAGTAATTATTTTCCAATTGTAATATCTACAGAGTAATTCATCTACGGTATCCCATCCCATGGCTTGTTTTAGCCCACCAATTTCTTTAAAACATTCTTTTCTATATGCTTTAAAAGCTCCTCGTATGTGGTCTTTGTCGGTAAGATTTTCAAGTATCCAATTACCGTCTTTCTCAATATATGCAAAGCCACCAACCATTCCTATTGTATTATCTTCTTGAAATTTTGAAATAATAGTTTCAAAATAATTAGTAGGAAGAATAAGGTCAGCATCTAACTTTACAATTATATCATAGTTATCTATATCCTCTATTTTACTAAGCCCAAAATTAAAGGCTTGAGTAACTTTACTCCCTGGTAGATGTATTGTGTGAGATTTTTTAGTATGAAGCTCTATCCATGGGTATTCTAATGAAAATGAAGATACAATATCTGCAGTGTTATCTATAGAACTATCGTTAACTACAATAACACGATTGGGCTTATATGTTTGATTAATTATACTAGTTAATGTCTGACGGATATAGTCTGATTCATTATATGCAGGTATAATTAAGATATATTTCATAGGATATGTTTGTTTTGCAATAATGATATATTTACTAACATTACTACATAAGCTTACAAAATTAAAAAAAAATGTAGCAAAGCACTTATTAGAAAGTATATTTGTATAAATGATTAATATTAAACTTGGTTGATTAATGCAGAGTAAGATTTCTACTAGACAAGCCTTTCTTTTTACTATTATCAATTATATTGGTGTTGTAATAGGGGTAGTTTCTACTGTGTTAGTTTATCCTTTAGATAAGGAACTGCTCGGCATTGTTAGATTTGTCGATGCTTGTGCACAGATAATGTTTCCTATTATTGTATTGGGAAGTACACATGCGTTAATTAATTTTTATCCAAGATTATCTGAAACATTACAAAAAAAGCTATTTAGCTTTAGCTTATTATCATTAGCTAAATTAGCGACATGGTTAGGTGTTTTACTTGTTATATTTTCGATGGTCTATAAAGAAAAGGATTTAAAGTATATCGCTATGGGATTTCCATTAGCTATAGCTATGGCTTATATTGAATTATTCAGGAGACAAGCAACGAACTTACAACGATTGTCTTTTCCTACTTTTTTTGAAAGAATAATTCCTAAGTTAGCATTGCCAACAGTCTTTTTATTGGTAATCTATTTTAGTTATCCAGTTACGAGAGCAATATGGTTTTATATTATTGCTTACTATATTGTTGCTATTGTAATAGGTAGCTATATTTATAAATATTTTAATTTTAAGTGGTCTTGGAACTATTCAGGTTTATTTCAATCTGTTAGTAAGAAAGAGTATTATTCTTATAGTCTATATGCATTTGCAGGAAGTTTTGGATCCTTTTTTGCATTTCGAGTAGATTCTTTAATGATTCCTTATTTTATCTCTTATGAGGCAAATGGAACTTATAATATTGGAGTTACGTTAGCTTCTACGTTAGCGATTCCTGCCACAGGAGTTTTTGCGCTTTACGCCCCCATTATTTCTGATTTAATCAAAAAAGTGCAGTTAAGAGTACTAAATGAAAAGTATAAGGAAGTTGCTCGTAATTTATTCTTTATAGGTATGTTTTTGTTTAGTTGTGTAGTGGTTGGAATTGAACCTCTATTTCAATTATTACCTACCTATGATAAATTAGCACCATCTATTCCAATTATTTTTCTGTTAGGTATTAATGTAGTTATAAATATGTCAACTGGTTTTAATAGTGAGATTATATCTTATTCAAAATATTATAGGTTTAATTTAATCTCTATTTTATGCTTAATGATTCTGAATGTAGGTCTTAATTATATTATTTTAACTCAAACTTCATTAGGAATATTTGGAGTGGGAATTGTGTCTTTAGGTTCTTTGACATTGTTCAATATAGCTAAGACATTTTATATTTATAAGAAATTGCGCTTATGGCCTTTTGATAATAAGTTTTTTAGTTTGGCTTTACTAATGAATATTATTTTATTGTTAGTTTATTTTCTCCCAATTAAGAGTTATCCAATAATTCAACTGCTTTTATCTGTGGGACTTGTTGGTATCGGGAATTTGATGATCATACTTAAGACAGATTGGGTTATAGGAATTAGAAATGTACTTCAGAATATCTATCGAAAACTTTTAAAGTAATTTTTAAAGCTTAAAATATATATAGACAAAGGGTAATGCATTTTGTCATTACCTTTCGTCTATATATATTACTAGAGATATAAG
>NZ_BAEX01000142.1 GCF_000246945.1 Myroides injenensis M09-0166 | reverse complement strand
GTAGCTTCTTCGAAAATGTTTATTTTTAAATCATCACCCATTTCTGACATTGCGTCAACTGTAATGTTTGGAAATTTTTTACCTACTAAAGACATAATAATTATTTTTATAAGTTAATATTCGATTGTTTTAATTTTCTAGTACAAATGTAAGGGAGTAAAATAATATAATGTATTAAATATAATTATTGTTTTTTATTTTACTATAAGTGTTTCTTATAGTTTTATTTTTACACTCCTCTAATTATTTTTTGAGGTCTCTATCAAAAAAACATTTTAAAGATATAAAGAAAAAGCCAATTTTTAAAATTGGCTTATGTTATATAATTACTAATTTATTTTTTTATTAGTCGTCTTATTTTATAATCGAAGGCTGCATATAGTAAAGTAACAAATGGACTTAGGTAATTAAAAAAGGCATATGGTAAATAGCTTAAAGTAGGAATTCCCAAAACTCCTGCATGATATGCACCACATGTATTCCATGGTATTAATACAGAAGTTACCGTTCCGGAATCTTCTAGCGTTCTACTTAGGTTTTCAGGAGCTAGTCCTTTCTCTTTATAAGCATCTGAAAACATTTTACCAGGGACTACAATAGATAAATATTGATCAGATGTTAAGATATTAATCGCTAGACAACTTGCAACTGTGCTAGCAAATAAGCCAAATATGCTGTTGGCTATATTTAATAAAGCTTTTGATATTTTCTGTAATGCACCGATAGCCTCCATTGTTCCACCAAAAAGCATAGCACATAGAATTAGCCAAACTGTGTTTAGCATACTTGCCATTCCTCCAGCTTCAAATAAACCATTTAGACTTTCTAAAGGGGATGCAATACGGATATCTGTTGTAAGGGCTAGCATGACACCTTTATAAGCATTATATAGAGTTAACTCTGTGCCTCCTGCAACTGCAGCTACTACTTCTGGTTGAAAAATTAGTGCAAAAACAGCTCCTAGTAAGGTTCCAATTAGTAAAGCTGCAATTGATTGTACTTTTTTAACGATTAGAAAAATTACAGCAATAGGTACTAAAAATAACCAAGGAGTAATATGAAAGGTATCTGCAATAGCATCCAATGTTTCTTGTGTATTTATTTCTCCAGAACCTGTGTGCATTAATCCTAAAACAATAAATAGAAGTAGAGTAACTACATAGGTTGGTACTGTTGTTAGTAACATATATTTTATATGGGTAAATAAATCTGTTCCTGCCATTACTGGTGCTAGATTTGTTGTATCTGATAGTGGCGATAATTTATCTCCAAAATAGGCTCCAGATACAACTGCTCCTCCTACCATTCCAAGGGGCATTCCTAATGCATTTCCTATCCCTACAAGTGCAATACCTACAGTTGCTGAAGTAGTCCATGAACTACCCGTAGCAATTGAAATTACTGATGTAATTAGTAAACATGCAGGTAAGTAAATAGAAGGGTGCAAGATATTTAATCCATAATAGATCATACTAGGAATAATACCACTTAATAGCCAAGTTCCTGATAAGGCTCCCACAAGTAATAAAATAAATATAGCCCCCGTGGTATCTCTTACATTTTTAGTTACTTGATCTAAAATTTTATCATAAGAAACATGATTGTAAAGCCCAATGCCTGTTGCTATTGCTCCTCCAATAATTAAAATAAATTGATTCGTGCCAGACAAGGCATCGTCCCGGAATACAAATACATTGATAGCTAATAATCCTACTAATAAAATAACGGGAATTAGCGATTGAAACAATGTGATTGGTTTTTCCTTTTTTTCGTGTGTCTGGCTCATTTAACGCTCATTTAAATTTTTAATTGAGTGCGAAATTAAGCAAATAATTGTTTTTTGAGTTTTTTAAAAGAAATAAAGTTGTTTGATAGGGCTTGTAATAAAAAAACAGGATAGATAGAAATCTCTATTTATCCTGTTTTAATTATTTTATATTCAACTATTATAATTTTGTGATAGTAATACTGTAAGGCTTAGCTCCATAATTTGCTCCTAATCCTATTTCAAATGCATCAGATCCTGCTCCAGTCCCAGCACTCGTTTTAGTTCTACTAAAAGCTAATGATAATTTATCTCCTTTTTTTAGTTTAACGGTTGCAGTGGGGAGATTAATTAAGTTTGCTTGACCACCTGTTAGTACACTAGTTATTAATGGTCTTGTGCCTGCGATAACTGTATTGTTGCTATATAATTTAGCATATATAAAAATTATGTTGTTTGATGGAATAACAATTTTTTGCGAAGCTGTTTTAGGTTTTCCATTAGTAGTACTTACATCAGGGAAGTTTACAGTAATTTCATTAGAAACTTCTTTCGTAGAAATATAAACGTTTAAATAAGTATTGATTTGATAAGTTCCGTCATCTTGAATTTCTACTGTATTATTATCAATTTTTAGTCCTAAGTTATTTAGGTAAAAATGAGAAGAAAGCATAGGTACATTTATATCAACATTTCCTTCATTAAATTTAGCTCCATTTGCTTCAGTTGCGGGTAAAATATTAGAATTATTAGCCACTAGGACTGTAGTGGAAGCGGTTGGGGCTTCTGGAGCAACAGTGCCTATTAGACCTGTCTGATCATCTACATAAAGAGGTTTTATATGTCCAGCATTTTCCATATAGCCTGTATCTCTTACAGTTAATTTTCCATTTACATCTAATGTCGTGCGAGGAAGGTCTGTTGCAATACCAATTTTTTCCTGTGCAATCCCTGAATATTGCAGTAATAACATACCAGCAATTAAAATAGTCTTTTTCATACTTATAGGTATTAATGTAATTTTATGTGAAAATATAAAAAATATTTTAATTTTAAGTTAAAATTTGTAGTTATTATTTTATATGTGTATAAAATAATATTGTAAAAGTTGATTGTTTTACTTTGTAAGGATACTTTTATAATTAAGGTTTACTTAAAATAAAGTATAAAGCAATTAAATATTTAGTTTTTTTTACCTTTTCAATTTACCTTTGCACAACTAAAACAACAACAATATGATAGTTCGTAAAAAAAAAGCATATACTTCAAATGCTTTTTATATGGAAAGGATCTGTCCTAAAAAAAATATATCCAACATTAATTGCAATTTTTATATTTTCGTGGTTAGTTTATTTTTTACATTATAGTTTCCCAGAGGTAATTATTCCTTTAAATATTGGTGCTTTTGCCTTAATAGGGATTTCATTAGCAATATTTCTTGGGTTTTGTAACAGCGCAGCTTATGATCGCTATTGGGAAGGCCGTAAGCAATGGGGAAGTTTAGTGATACACACCAGATCTCTAGCTTTTCAGATACAAAATTATATAGCAGAATCTCCTGAATTTACAAAGGAAGAAAAGAAAGAGGGGATTCGATTAATTATTGCTTTTTGTTATGTTTTAAACAAGCAGTTACGTACGAAATATGACTTTGAAACAGTAAAACAATACATTAACGAAGAGGTTTATGAAGAAATGTTGACAAAACGATTTAAACCTGCCTTTTTATTACACCAATTGACAAAATGGCTTGCTGCTCAACACAAGGCAGGGAGAGTGGATTCAATTACCTTAGCGCGCATTGATCAAAATGTTGATCAACTTTCAATTGTGCTTGGGGCATGCGAGCGAATTGTACATACGCAAATTCCTTTTGTTTATTTTATTATTCTGCATCG
Source organism: Myroides injenensis M09-0166 (assembly GCF_000246945.1). GTDB lineage: Bacteria > Bacteroidota > Bacteroidia > Flavobacteriales > Flavobacteriaceae > Flavobacterium > Flavobacterium injenense. The sequence goes on along the minus strand of NZ_BAEX01000142.1, from coordinate 285 downwards.
TACTGTATATATATATTGCTTTATCTTACCTTTTGGATTAATCGATTTAATCGTTTGGGCTATGCCATTTTTTGTAACATTTGTAGCCTATACATTTATAGCTTTAGATGCCGTGGTATCTGAGATTTCTGAACCTTTTGGAGAGGAAGAAAATGATTTGGCACTTGATCAAATGTGCGCAAATATTGAATATTCGTTAAGTGAAATTTCTGAAATTCCTGTTCCAGTTATTTTAGTTCCTAATGATAATTATATGGTAACTTAAAACTAAGTGTTTGTAGTAAA
>NZ_BAEX01000143.1 GCF_000246945.1 Myroides injenensis M09-0166 | reverse complement strand
ATTTAAATTCTTCATCAAATCTAAACATAATAAGAATTATTTGTCGAATTTAGAGGTGTCCTAAAATGGGGAAGCCTACAAGACAACATAGAAAGGAGTATGCAAAAGGATCTGAAAAATAAAAGCGTACAGATTTGAACACAAAAAAAGCCTAACTATTTAATTATCAGTAGTTAGGCTTTTATTTCTGTGGAGTCGCCGAAATGATTAGACTCCACATTATCTCTAATTAAGCGAAAAACAAGTTATTCAATACGTTGATTTACAGGTTTTTATATTTTATATGATGATCTCTTAGTTTTAGATAATTTTCACTCAGCGTACAAAAAGCGTACAAGTTTTACTTTAAAATCCAGGCTTTTAACCAGATGTTAAATTGATATGGCTGTTAGATTTGCTTTAATTCAATATAACATTGATTTCTTTGATAATATTTTAAAGCTTTGGCATCAAAAGGTCTCTTATTGCACTGTGTGCTTTTTGCTTTATTAGTATTGTTACCTATATTTACGTCATCCTTGATGGACCTAGTTATTTAATAATAACAAAATTATTATTAATCTTAAAATAGTTCATCATGGCAGGAATTTCTTTTCTATATCGTTCTTCCAAAGATAGGGCAAACTTAATTCTAAGATTAAGGTATACCTATAAAAATATAAAATATACTTTAGATAGTGATTCAAAAGTTGAAGTTACTAAAGAGTACTGGGAGAATATTCATACAAAAACTAACATTCGCGATATTAATAAAAAAAATGAAAGGCTTGTTTTAGAACAATACCTTTTCCAAATTCAAGATTTTATACTCAGAGAAGTAGAGGAGATGCCCATTAAACGTATAAATAAGAAATGGTTAGATAAGAAAATCAAACTATTTTATAATCCTACTATTGAGCAAAAAATACCTACGCGAATCATTAAGTATATTGACTATTATTTAGAATACCGAAAACATGAATTATCAAATTGTCATGTAAAGAAATACGCGACGCTTAAGACTAAACTCAGAAGCTTAGAAAAAGCTTTTGATGAACAGATCCATTTCAATACAATAGATGAAAAGTTTAGAAAGAAATTTGAAGCATACTATAGAGAATATGAATATGCTCAAAATACGCTTCAACGCGAATTTGTGAGTATTAAAACGCTATGTAATCACGCTAGAAGTTTAGGTGTCCATACTAATATGTTATATGATACTTTAACCTTTAAAAAGTATCGAAACGAGAATATTATTTTCTTTACAAAAGAAGAGCTAAATAAAATTAGTTGTTATGAATTTGAAGATGAATTTAAATATTTAGAAACTGCTAGAGATTGGCTTGTTATTAGCTGCTATACTGGACAGCGAGTATCTGATTTTATGCGCTTCAAAAGTGAGATGATTATGAAAATAGAAGGACGGAAAATTCTACAAATCCAGCAAAAAAAGACAAAAAAATATATTAGTGTCCCGCTACATGCTGAAATTGAGAAAATACTAGCCTTAAGAAATGGAGAATTTCCCAATGCACTTGTCGATCAAGAATACAATAAGCAAATTAAAGAACTAACAGAACTTATTGGTATCAATGATATAGTAGAGGGAGGTATGAGTGTTCAAACTACACATGGATATAGAAGAAAACTGGTTAAAGCAGAGAAATATAAATTTGTAACTACTCATATTGGGCGAAGAACATTCGCTACCCTTTATTATGGAAAAATGCCTACCTCTTTACTTAAAGACCTAACAGGACATTCAACCGAAGCAATGCTATTAACGTATATCGGAAAAAATAAATTAGAAAGTGCCATTTCTGCTTTTAAGTATATAGATACGCTATGATAGTATTGACACATAACGCCAACCACTACGATATACAGACAACAAACCTAATGAAAAAGATGATTTTGGATATTGCAATACTATTAATCACAAAATTATAATATTATGAAAAAAAGTAAAGAAATAGTAAAAAAACTAGATTACATTTTAAGCTTACTAGAGAGTAGGGTAATCACTGGAATTAAAGAAGTTCTAAACATTGATGATTTACAGGAATACACAGGATTTAAAAAATCGTATATCTATAAACTTGTGCACACCAATGCAATACCATTTTCAAAACCGAATGGCAAATTGCTATACTTTCAAAAATCTGAAATTGATCAGTGGCTTATTAAAAATAAGTCATTAAGTGAAGATTCTATAAAGGAAAAAACTCAGAATTATACGTTGAAAAAAATTAAACAATAATCCATTAGTATTAAAAGAAGCAGCAGCCTTTGGACGACCTCTTGTTTTTACAAATGCTTAGTTAGTCTATACTTAGGCTTAAAATTTATTTAACAAAAAAAGTTTTTTTGTTATTTGTGTAAAAAAAATAAAATATTCATGTGTATAAAGCAAAAATCAATGACAAATATGTAAATTTTAATGTATTTCTTGTTTATATTAGCATTGTAATACGTGGGCTCAGGGAGCTTAAATCGTATAAAAAACTGCAAAAAGCTGTCTTAGTTATTTAAGACAGCTTTTTGCAGATGCTATATTTTGAGTAATATCGTATTTTATAATTAGCGTTGTGTAAAGGGGCTATATATCTTATAGTTAATGACTGTCTTTATTTTACACTACTTAATCAATAGAAAAAAAATGGAAGTACAATTTTACAGTTAAAAAAATTAACTTAAACCACATGAATTAGATATATAGGTCTAAATTAAATCTACTAATTGATGGTTATTAGATTTAAAATTGCACTTATGTATTTTAAAGAATATATCTTTTTATCGTATTGCTATTTCTTACTCATCTAAAGTGAACAACAGTTTCAAAAGGAAAATAATAAGTAGATCTCTTAAGGGAAGTGTTATACTGTTTTTGAATTTGCAGGCAAGCGGTATTAAACGCTTTAAATTGTTCTGCAAGAATGATAGCTGATTTATACAAGAAAATATGGGAATAGAGTTGTTATTAAATGTAATTCGTTGAATGATAAATTGTTAATTAATTTTAAAGGTAGTTTATTGGGCTTTGTTAAAAATTTTAAATAGTTGTGATGAGTTATCAACTTAATTTGTCATAAGTTTGGTCGAAATTAACTTTACAATGAAACGAACAAACCTGTTGAAAAATTATTTCATAATTTGCTTCCTACTTTTTGGAGGTGTACATCAAACTATTGCACAATCGAAGGATGATGTAAAGCTCGGAGTGGGATTACAAGGATTAGAATTATCCGTAAACAAGAAAATATACCAGAAATTTTACTTCGAAGCTTATGCTGGCTTAGGAGGAGGATATGATGCTGTCGACGGGTTTTCTTATACTTTAGATTTTAAAAATTTAGTTCCTTTTACCAAAGGAATTGTAAAGTGGAATTACGTAGATCTTGATCGAAAAAGAAACTTTGTTTCTTTACAAGCCAAGTATTCCTTTGGTGATTCGGATCATCTAGACTTAAACAAAATACTTTTGACTGAAATAAATTGGGGGATTGAAAGACATTTTACAAAAAATTTTATTTTTGAAGCACATGCTGGACTTGGGCATCTAAAAGATTTCGATGTAGAAAAATCGCTTATTTTGCCTACGCTTGGGTTTAGTTTAAAATATCGAATATTTAGCATAGATAAGTAATTAGAGTATTGAAATAAAATAAAACCACTCGATTGAGTGGTTTTTGTTTTTTACAAATGCTTAGTTAGTCTATACTTAACTTTTATTTAATAAAAAACGTTTTAATTATTATTTGCTTGAAAAATAAATAATTTGTATAAGTATCATGGAAATTAACAATAAATAATTAAATTTTAATATAATTTGTTTTAATATAATTTTTTTATTTATATTAGCATTATAATACGTGGGCCTAGGGAGCTTAAATCGTATAAAAAATTGCGTCCAGCTGTCTTAATTATTTAAGACAGC
>NZ_BAEX01000144.1 GCF_000246945.1 Myroides injenensis M09-0166 | reverse complement strand
CTTTTAAACAAAAAATACATAAAAATAAGTGTAATATATTGATTTACACTTAATTAAGTTGTTGTTTTTTTTTTAAGGGGCGACTATTTAAACTTTAAACGCATACCTGACAGGTATCAAGAGCTAATTTCAACACAATAATAAACTACAGCCTATCTTTTTTACCATCTTCTCTTGTAAATACTAATACAGGACGGGGTTCTTCTTCTTCATCTATACCAGTGTAGTCTGGAACTAAAGCAAGAGTAGTAATTGTTTCACTATCACCAACTAATTCATTTAATACAATATCAATAGCGTCCTAAACGTTTAAAAAAAGTACAAAAAAAGAGAGTAAATTTCGGATCTCAAATTATCTTTGAGTTGGACACCAAAAAAACACTCTCTCGATGGTAAATATAATACTGTTCTCTCAAATAGTAGCAAAACTTGATCGCTTAAAATTCAAAAAAATCGTAAAAGAAAAACAGACAGACAAACACAACAAAGGATTTAATAGTTGGAGTCACCTTGTCTCTATGTTATTTTGCCATTTTGCCCGTAGCAAATCTGTTCGTGATATTAGCAATGGACTTTACTAAGGTACTGGAAATTTAAATCCTTAGTAAGCTATTAGAATAAAACAGAACTCAAAAGCTGTTTAAAGAGTATTATTTTACGTTACTACAAAGTTCAGGACAGCATCCTAAGTTTAAGCAGGTAAAGTTCCGTATCAAGTCAAAAATCTTACTATTGGACTCCACCACAATATCACTTTGATTGAGCATCTTTGATTGAGCTAAATACAAAACCAATAAAGGAGCCGCAAAAATGCATACACTACTTGATTTTGATGGAAATCTTCCAGCTTATATCAATATTACTAATGGTAAAACAGCTGATAATAAAGGGGCTTATGACATTCCTTTACTTAAAGGTAGTGTTATAGTTGCTGATCGTTTTTATAATGACTTTAGCCTTTTAAACCTTTGGGACAGCAAACAAGTATTCTTTGTCATTAGGCATAAAGACAACTTAAAATTTGAAACAATTAAAGAGCTGGAACTACCTGAGAATAGACATCAAAATATTTTAAAAGATGAGATAATTACTTTAACTAATGGTAACTCAAAACAACTATATCCTAATAAACTAAGACGAGTAGCTGTATGGGATCAAGAAAATGAACAAGTTATAGAGCTTATCACAAATCAATTTACCTGGACTACAAATACAATTAGTGAGCTTTATAAAAGTAGATGGATGGTGGAAATATTCTTTAAAGACCTTAAACAACTTCTACACATTAAGTCGTTTATAGGAACTTCTGAAAATGCTGTAATGATACAAATTTGGACTGCACTTATCACTATTTTAAAACTGAAAGCTCTGCGTGCTCAGTCTCAATTTGGATGGCACTTATCTAATTTAGTCGCTTTTATAGGTTTAAACCTATTTGTCAAAATAGAACTACAAAAATGGTTAGATAATCCCCTAAATGAAATAGAAAAACCTCCTCCAAAATTACAACAAGGGGTTCTGTTTTAAATTTTAGCGAAATATAGCCTTAATCCTACTAAAGTGGGAGGATATTTTATGCCATAAATTTATTTAGGACGCTATTGAAAATAGAACTAGAAATTATATTATAACTAGTAGATCTATTTTGTTTAAATCTTATTTTATATTCAATCACAGATTCTATAAAAATTCACTATCTTCGCTAAAGAACTACTGTTAGGGGTGCCCTTGTACGCAACAAGAGCTGAGATTATACCCTTGAACCTGATATGTTGTAACTGACATCGTAGGGAAACGGAAGATAGTAGGCAGGTATATTAAGAGTGTGCTCATAATATACCTGTTTTATTATTTGTATTAGAAAACCGTTTCGTGTCATGCGAAACGGTTTTTTTATTTATACGATATTATTTATTTGAGTAAAAAATAAGTAATATTTCTCTTCAAGGGATTATCTAAGTATGCACACTTAAATGTAGTTGGCAAATAATTACATAAAATTAAACCAACACATTATGATTAATATAAATCTTATTTCAAAGGATATAAATAATATTCGAGAATTAACTCCTGTCGTGCACAATATCACTAATTACGTTGTGATGAATACTACAGCTAATGCCTTACTTGCAATTGGAGCCTCACCAATTATGGCGCATGAACTACAAGAAGTCAAAGATATGATTGCTATAGCCTCTTCACTAGTACTTAATATTGGCACCTTAGATAAAAAAAATGTTGATGCTATGCTTTTAGCAGGTAAGATTGCCAAAGAAAAAGGTATTCCAATTGTCTTTGATCCTGTAGGTGTTGGCGCAACAGCTTATCGCACAGAGGTAGCTAATAATATTCTTAACCAATGTAAACCTACCATTATCCGAGGAAATGCTTCCGAAATATTATCCCTTCAAAACATCACTACCACATCAAAAGGAGTAGATAGTTCTGTGGCATCTGATAAGGCCTTGCAAGCTGCTAAACAACTTGCTTTACAATCACAAGCAATTGTAGTTGTTAGTGGACAAATTGATTATATAACAGATGGACAAGCTGTTATCACAGTTAAAAATGGTCACCCTTTAATGGAAAAAGTAACAGGTATGGGATGCACAGCTACTGCTATAATAGCAGCTTTTTCAGCTATAAATTCAAATGCTCTTCTTGCAGCTAGCCATGCTATGATAATAATGGGAATCGCAGGTGAATTAGCAGCTAAACTAGCAAGAGGAAATGGCAGTATGCAAATGTATTTTTTAGACGAGTTATTCAATATCAATAAAAAAACAATACAAGATAACATACTACCATGAAACAATTTGATTTAAGTCTTTATCTAGTTACTGACAGCATTTTAACCAAAGGAAAGTCACTTGAATATATTGTCGAACAAGCAGTCTTGGGAGGAGTCACTATGGTACAATTAAGAGAAAAAGAGGCGAATACAAAAGATTTTTATAATACGGCAATAAGGTTAAAAAAATGCCTTAGCTATTATAACATACCTCTTATTATAAACGATCGCATTGATATCGCCTTAGCCTGCGATGCTGCAGGCGTACACATTGGACAAAACGATATGCCGTGTGATATAGCGAGAAAACTACTTGGACCATATAAAATCATTGGTCTTTCAGTCGACTGCATAGAAGATGTAAAAGCTGCCAACGCAATGGATATAGATTATATAGGTATCTCCCCTATCTTTAATACACCTACAAAATCCAATACTGCTTCACCATTTGGTATTGAAGGAGTGAAACAAGCAATGAAACTCACAAATCATCCAGCAATAACAATTGGCGGTATACAAAATCAAAATGCTAAAGAGGTAATACAAACAGGTGTTAATGGTATTGCGGTTGTTTCTGCCATTATTTCTAGTGAAGAGCCTCAACTTGCTGCAAAAGAACTTTCAAACATTATAAAAACAAATAGAAAAACACTTTAATTATGAAATGGAGTAATCAAGCTTGGAAAGCTGCTGAACCAGTTTACAATGAGATTTTAAACCTTCCTTTTATAAAGGAATTAATCCAAGGAACATTATCACAAGAACAATTCGAATTTTATATCAAGCAAGATGCTTTATACTTAGCAGAGTATGGTCGCATCTTGACTGCAATCGCTACAAAATTAGACAAACCAGAGCACGCTGCAGCATTCATAAGTTTTGCAGCCAATACAATGCAAGTAGAAAGAGCATTACATCAAACTTTTGTTCGTAC
>NZ_BAEX01000145.1 GCF_000246945.1 Myroides injenensis M09-0166 | reverse complement strand
TTTGCGTATTCGTTTAGTCCTTCTGATAATTTTCGTTTATTGCAGATAGGGTTGGAGTTTTTTATACTTGCTGTGATTTGCGTATTCGTTTAATCCTTCTGATAATTTTTGATTATCGTAAATAGGGAGGGTGTTTTTTATTCTTGCTGTGATTTGAATATTTGATTATTTCTGCTTGTATTTTTTGTTTATCGCAAATAGGGAGGGTGTTTTTTATTCTTTTTTCTGCATTATATATATCCTATAGGTTATTCTGCTAGTTTTAAATATGAAAATAGAAGAGTCTTTTTTTGTCCTAAGTCCTTAAATAATAGGATAGTATTTTTATTTTATTGTTAAATAATACCATTTTTTAGGTATTTTCTAAGTTTCAGTTTTAATTTTCATTGTACCTTTGCAGGTATTATATTTTTTAATATAAATTTATATATGATTATATTTAACTATGAATCTGATTATCAATTAGATAATGAAGATAAATACGCTGCTTGGATTGAAGAAATAGTTAATTCGGAGGGATTGGAACTAGGAGATATAAGTTATATTTTTTGTAATGATGAATATCTGCATAAAATTAATGTACAATATCTAGATCATGATACTTTTACTGATATTATTAGCTTTGATTATTGTGAGGGTGATGTTGTATCAGGTGATATATTTTTATCAATTGAACGTGTACGTGAGAATGCCGCTTTTTTTAAAGTTGATTTTGACGTTGAATTATTAAGAGTTATGGCTCACGGTGTGCTACATTATTGTGGTTATAAAGATAAAAGTGATGAGGATGAACGTATTATGCGTTCTAAAGAGGAAGAGAAAATGAGATTGTTCCACGTGGAACAATAATCGTAAAAAACAATTTTTTTAACGTTTTATTTCAAGAAATGAGTTTATTTCAAGATGTATATGATGTTATAGTTGTAGGAGGTGGCCATGCTGGTTCTGAAGCTGCCGCTGCCGCTGCAAATATGGGATCTAAGACTTTATTAATTACAATGAGTCTTCAAAATATTGCGCAAATGTCTTGTAATCCTGCTATGGGGGGGATTGCAAAAGGACAAATTGTAAGAGAGATTGATGCCCTGGGTGGATATTCTGGTATTGTTTCTGATAAAACTGCTATTCAATTTAAAATGTTGAATAAATCTAAAGGTCCTGCCATGTGGTCTCCACGTGTACAGTCTGATCGTATGCGTTTTTCAGAAACTTGGAGATTAATGTTAGAGGGGACTCCTAATTTAGATTTTTATCAAGATATGGTAAAATCACTTTTAATTAAGAATAATAAGGTTGAAGGTGTAGTAACTAGTCTTGGTTTAGAAATAAAGGGTAAAACTGTTATCCTTACAAACGGTACTTTTTTAAACGGTCTTATTCATATCGGAGAGAAACAATTCGGTGGGGGTAGAGCTGGAGAGTCTGCTGCTTATGGTATCACAGAGGATTTAGTGCGTGCTGGTTTTACTGCAGGAAGAATGAAAACTGGTACACCGCCACGAGTAGATGGACGATCATTAGATTATAGTAAAATGGAACCTCAACCAGGAGATAATAATCCTGCTAAGTTTTCATATATGGATGTTACTACTCCATTAAAGGAGCAAAGAGATTGTTATATGACTTATACTTCTCCGTTAGTTCATGATTTATTGAGAGAAGGTTTTGACCGTTCACCTATGTTTACAGGTAGAATAAAAAGTATAGGTCCTCGCTATTGTCCTTCTATTGAAGATAAGATTAATCGTTTTGCTGATAAAGAAAGACATCAAATTTTTGTTGAACCTGAGGGATGGAATACTTGTGAGATTTATGTAAATGGTTTCTCAACTTCTTTGCCAGAAGACATTCAATTTAAAGCTTTACGTTCTGTAGCAGGTTTTGAGAATGCTAAAATATTCAGACCTGGCTATGCAATTGAGTACGATTATTTTCCACCTACTCAATTAAAACATACTTTGGAAACTAAATTAGTAGATGGATTATTCTTCGCTGGACAGATAAATGGAACTACTGGATATGAAGAAGCAGCTTCTCAAGGGTTAATAGCAGGAATGAATGCGCACTTAAAAGTTCAAGAAAAAGATCCTTTTATTTTGAGAAGAGATGAAGCATATATAGGAGTATTGATAGATGATTTGATTACGAAAGGGACTGAAGAGCCATACCGTATGTTTACTTCTAGAGCAGAGTATCGAACATTATTACGTCAAGATAATGCTGATTTTCGTTTAACTCCTAAGTCATTTGAGTTAGGTTTAGCTTCTGAAGAGAGATTAAAACGTATGGAATTAAAACGTGATGAGTCAGAAAAATTCGTTGAATTTTTTAAAGAGACGAGTGTAAAACTTGATGAAGCAAATCCTATTTTAGAAGAAAAAGGTTCGTCTTTAATGAATCAACCTGATAAAATGTTTAAAGTTTTTTCACGTCCACAGATTGATTTAGATGATATTTTGCGTTTTAAGAAAGTTAAAGAGTATATTGAAAACCACAATTTAGATCAAGAAATTATTGAACAAGCCGAGATACAAGTTAAGTATTCTGGTTACATAGAGAAGGAAAAGAACAATGCTGATAAGCTTACTCGTTTAGAAGATGTACGTATTCCTGATAATTTTGATTATGATAAAATAGTTTCTTTGTCATTTGAATCAAAAGAAAAACTTAAAAAGATTAGACCAGTTACTATATCACAGGCATCACGCATTAGTGGTGTTACGCCTACAGATATTTCAATCCTTTTAATACATATGGGACGATAGTTTGGTAGAATATTATATTTATAAAGGGGAATGTTCCACGTGGAACATTCCCCTTTTTTAGTATAAAAAACACTTGATAAGTAAGATTAGATGACCATAGCTTTTCAATATAATATCAAAGAGTTAGCTAATTATTTATATTAGATTGTATACTTGAAGTATTAGTTAAATTAATTAGGTGTAGTAATACTTTAAAACTTTATTTAAAAGTTAATCTACTATAGAATACTTTATTGATCTGACTCTCTAGAGAGGGAATATGAAATTATTAGCAATATAATAAGATAGCATATATACCTATTATGATGAAAATAATTAATCTTGTTTTTGGATATTTTTGTAAATATTAGAACAGGTGTATTAAGAATATCAGTTAGAAATATCAGTTAGAAATATCAGTTAGAAATATCAGTTAGAAATATCAGTTAGAAATATCAGTTAGAAATATCAGTTAGAAATATCAGTTAGAAATATCAGTTAGAAATATCAGTTATACTACGTGT
>NZ_BAEX01000146.1 GCF_000246945.1 Myroides injenensis M09-0166 | reverse complement strand
TAGAAAAACTTAAACAATTCAACATTATAGAATAATGATCGACTTCACAGCAGTTAAATTACAAAATATAGCTACCCACTTTGTTGGAAACAAATTAAGAGATGAAGGAATAAAGATTTCATCGGGAGAAGTAAACATAATTGAGGAAGATACCAAAAAATATTTATTGAAGTATTTTTTATCTTCTTTTCAAAATAATGAAAAATTCAATTTCACTAATCCTACAGAACTGTCATTAAATGCGGTATACACATTAATCAGTCGAATATTTTCTAATTCTGACTCTTTTTATGAGAATACTGTTGAACTCTCAAAACATTTATACGAAAGCTCTACGCATCCTAAAGTTAATGGAGGAGAGTTTACAATTTGTTTATTTGAAAGTATATTTTTAGACGGAGTTGAAACAATGGCGATTGGTTTGTTTAAAACAGAGGTTAAAGACGTATTTCTAAAATTTGACCATACGAAAGATAATTACACAATTAAGTACGATAATGGTGTAAATGTAGCCAAACTTGACAAAGGGTGTATAATATTTAATCAAAGAACTGAAGATGGATTTACTGTCTGTATTGTTGATTCTAATAAATCTAATGATACACAATATTGGAAGGATGATTTTTTAAATATCAGGGCAAGTGCAGATGAATATCATTTTACGAAAAACTTCCTCTCTATTACAAAAGATTTTGTGACAAAGCAACTTTCCGATGAATTTGACGTAAGTAAAGCGGATAAAATAGATTTGCTAAACCGCTCTGTTGAGTATTTTAAAACACATGATAGATTTGAAAAAGAGAGCTTTGAAGAAGAGGTTTTTCATAATCCTGAAATGATAAAGTCATTTCGAAATTATGATGAACAATATAGAGAAAATAAGAATGTTGATATTTCTGATAACTTTCAAATATCTTCTCAAGCTGTAAAAAAACAATCTCGTGTTTTTAAAAGTGTATTAAAATTAGATAAAAATTTTGATATATATATTCATGGAAATAAAGAATTAATCAAAAAAGGCGTAGATAATGATGGGAGAAAGTATTATAAAATTTATTATGAAGAAGAAAAATAGTTTTGAGATATAAGATAAATATGTATCAATGAGTAAAACTTCGTTACATCTGGGCAGAGGAGATTGAGCCTATTTTGAAGTAGAAATAGCCCTAATATCACTTTTATAGTATAACTTTTTTTTAACTTATTTGATTCATATCTCATAAAATGAAAACTTGTTAAAAACCGTGGTTTTTAGACAAAAAAGTAAAGAAAAATAGTATTCAAATAAGGGTGTAAAAGTATCTCAAAAATAAAAGCGTACAAAAAGCGTACAAATACGAGCATAAAAAAAGCCTAACTATTTAATTATCAATAGTTAGGCTTTTATTTCTGTGGAGTCGCCGAGAATCGAACTCGGGTCCAAACAAGCAATCAGGAAGCTTTCTACACGCTTAGTTCCTTCTTGTGTTTTCGACTAAAAGCTTGGCAAGAAACAGCCCCTTTTAGCTTAGCCTCTAAGATTTCGATCTGCTTACGAGACACTCACAGATCTAGGTTTACTTTACGGTTCCCCTTAACAAAGCGCCATAAACCAAGGCTCTTAAGGAGAATTTAGCTTTTCCACCTAGTGGAAACTAAAGGCAAATCCTACTATAATTCAGATTAAGCAGCTAAAGCGTAATTTTCTTCGCCGTTTAAAAAGTTTGTTACATGATATTTACGAGCTACATAACAACGCTCGACGTGCTTACTAACTAATTCCACTCGCTGTCAATACCGATCGACCCCATAGTGAATTACTATATAAGTAACTTGATTGCAAAAGTACGCTAATAATTTTAGTTTGCAAAAAGAATATAAGTTTTCAAAGCTTTTTTGTACAACTCAGAATTAATTCTATATTTGAAAAACCAAGAAAACTAAACTGAAAATTATGAAATTAGGAATTATTAAAGAGAGGAAAAATCCTCCTGATAGGAGAGTTGTGCTTTGTCCGGAACAGGTCAAAAAATCATTGTCAAAATATAATGATTTAGTAATCAAAGTAGAACCTTCTGATATCAGAATATTTAATGATATATCATACGAAAACATAGGTGTAGAACTAACACCAGATTTGTCAGATTGTGATATATTATTAGGAGTAAAAGAAATTCCAGTTAATGCACTTATCCCTAATAAAACTTATGTCTTTTTTTCGCATACAATAAAAAAACAGGAACATAATCGCAAGCTATTACAAGCTTGTTTAGAAAAGAACATTACATTAATGGATCACGAAACATTTGTTGACAACGACGGAAAGAGAATAATAGGTTTTGGTAGATATGCCGGGATAGTAGGGGCATATAATACTTTAAGAGCTTTTGGACTTAAATATGAATTATTTAATCTTGCTAAAGCGGAAACCCTTTTACATAAAGAAGATTTAATCTATCGATTAAAGAAACAATACTTTCCCCCAATCAAGATATTGGTTACTGGAACTGGTAAGGTAGCTGGTGGAATTATAGAGATTTTAGAGGGTATGAAGGTAAAGAAAGTATCAGCTGAACATTTTTTAACTCAGAAATACGATAGACCAGTATATACCCAAATTGATGTTACCCAATATTATAAGAGAAAAGATGGGAACGTTGCTAGTAAACAAGATTTTTATGACAATCCTAGTTTATATGAAAGTAACTTTGAGCGTTTTTCTCAAGTAAGTGATATTGTTATTACAGGTCATTTCTTTAAAAAGGGAGCACCAAAAATAATCACAAAAGAAATGCTTAATTCACCTAAAAATCAAATTAAGATTATTGGGGATGTATCCTGTGATGTAGATCATGGACCTATCGAGTCTACGCTTAGAACATCCACAATTGAAGAACCTTTTTATGGCTACCACCCAGGAAAAGATCAAGAAGTGGAATTTGATCATCCTGCTGCAATAGGAGTAATGGCCATTGACAATCTTCCATGTGAACTGCCTAAAGATGCAAGTGAAGGTTTTGGTGAAGTATTTGTTGAGAAAATATTAGATGCTTTCTTTAATGGAGATAAAGATGGGATTCTAAAAAAAGCTACAATTACAAAAGATGGAAAGTTAACTGAGAAGTATTCTTACTTACAGGCTTTCGTAGATAATCAAG
>NZ_BAEX01000147.1 GCF_000246945.1 Myroides injenensis M09-0166 | reverse complement strand
CAAAATAATTCTAATTATAATTAGAAAATCAGTAAATTCGAAGGATGAAATATTATCAGACAATATTATATCCTTCGAATTTCTTTTTAGTGCTAATGTGCTTTTTCTTTATGAGTTCGTGTAATCTACAAAAAGATGAACTATCTAAAATAGAAATTAGTCATGAAAATATAAGAATAGCTAATGAATTACAGGAAAAAGCGGATAGTTTTAATAATATAAGTCAATTAGACAATGCTTTCCAAGCCTATTTACAATCTAACACTTATTTTAACAGTCAAAATAAAGAAGAAAGTATTACTTATAATAATTTAAGAATTGCTACCATTTACTTAAATATTGGTGACCCTAATAGTGCACAAGAAATAGTTACCAAAGAATTACCTAACATAATAAATAAAGATAATAGTTACAAAGTATATATATATAATACATTAGCAATTTGCTATTCTGAACTAAAAGATTATTCCCTCGCCATTAAATATTTCAATCTTTCATTAGAAATAGCAAATTCAGAAGAAGAAAAAATTATTTTACTAAATAATATTGCTTCAAACCATATTAATCTAGACCAAGATAAAGAAGCAATCATTATTCTAAAAGACTTAGTTTCTTCAGAAACCTTCCAAAATAATTTAAGAGAGAGAGCAAGAATATTAAATAATCTAGGAAAAGCTCTTTCCATGAAGAACAAATCTTTAGGCTTACCAGAGCTACAAGAATCTTTAGATATCCGATTAAAAATTAATAATCAATTAGACATACTTAAAAGCTATACTACATTATCAGAATATTATCTTATAAATAACAATTTTATTTTAGCTCATGATTATGCCTTAAAAGCATATGAAATAACAAAAAGTTTTGATAGTAAAAACGACAAATTAAATATTCTTGAATATCTACTAAAATCTAATCCTAATGAAGCAACAAAATATTTAAATGAATATGTAGAATTATCAAAAACAATTGCATTAGAAAATCAACAAGCAAAAAATCAATTTGCAAAGATTCGTTATGATTTTGAACAACACGAACAAGAAAACATTAAATTAAAACTTAACCTACAGCACAGTGAGCTAATCTCTGCCAGAAGAAAGATAGGTCTATTTACTTTCGTGTTTATTTTTACAGGTGGTATTTTAATCCTTTTCTTTATTTATAGAAAAATTAAACAAAGACATCGTTTAGATAAAAACCAGCAAGTGTATCTAACAGAAACAAAAATTGCAAAAAAGGTTCATGATGAGCTAGCAAATGATGTATTCAACACACTTACTTATATACAGAATTTCAACTTAAACGATAATGAGGCTAAAAATCATCTAAGTAATGATTTAGAACTCATTTATAAAAAAGCTAGAAATATCTCTCTCGAATTAAAAGCTATTGATACAGACGAACATTTTATAGATACCCTAACCAATATATTTAATGAATATAGCACACAAAAATGTAAAGTAATTGTAACAGGTCTTTCAGATGACATTTTAAAAAACCTGAGTAGCCAACAAAAAATAACACTCTATAGAGTTATACAAGAACTACTGGTAAATATGAAAAAACACAGTATGGCTACTTTAGTAATCTTTAAGTTTAAAGAAAGCAACAAAAGAATAGAATTATTTTATTCTGACAATGGTGTAGGAATTATACAAGAACAAATAAAAAGAAAAAATGGTATTGCCAATATGGAAACCCGTATCAAAAATATTGGTGGTTCATTTATATTTGACAGTGATAATAAAATAGGTGTAAAATATAAAATTCAATTCCCTAAAAAATATGTTTAAGAAAATCTTAGTTGTTGAGGATTACGACAGTATTAATGTAGGCATTGTAACGGCATTATCGTCCGTTGACCGAGAAATATACAATACTAAATACTGTGATGATGCATGGGTAAAAATCAAAGGTGCTGAAATTAATAATTCCCCATTTGATCTAATTATAACCGACTTGTCATTTGTCGAGGACTTTAGAGAAACTACTATAAAAGGAGGAGCTGATTTAATACGCCTTATAAAACAAAACTATCCAAAAACAAAGATAATTGTGTATTCTATTGAAAACAGATACATAGAGATCAATACACTATTAGAAGAGCTAAAGGTAGATGCTTATGTTAGTAAAGGTAGAGATAGTCTTAAAGATATAATATCTGCAATCGATCATATTAGTAAAAGCAGTACTCCATACTTATCGCTAGATATTAAAGAATTAAAAAGTAATCCGACTGCATTAATATTAACGGATGAGGATCTAGAAATTATTCAGCTACTTTCAGAAGGGTACACTCAAAACGAAATAAGTATAAAATTCAAAGAAAAAAATAGCCACATAACAAGTACCAGCAGTATAGAGAAAAGAATTAGTAAAATTAAAACATCATTCGATGCGAAAAACACTATTCACTTAGTAAGTATAGCTAAAGATATGGGGCTTATCTAATACAATTGCACGGAAGAAATAAGTATTTTAATCCAACTTCAAGTAGATAATTATAAAAATGACAAAAAAATACAGTAAATGAGGAAAACCTCATCAAAGTAAATTTCGCAATATGTAATTTTGTTTCAACATCTTAAAATAGACAACCTCCTATTACTAATAAGAAATAGCTATTTTAATTTAATATTCATAATGAAACACCTTATTATTATGCGTAGTCGAATTGTATTTATAACATTGCCACTATTAATTATTCCCCTATTTTTTTTAGTATTATTCGATAACAATAATACAAAGAGTGAGGTCAAGATGCTCAATATTGAACAAAGTAAAATAGAGCAGCTTTTAACAAAGTATAAAAGTAATATTGACCATTATCCTCAATTGTACAAAAAAGCGCTATACGGAGACAAAAATAGCTTAAAGAGCTATTCTAACCTCATGTTAGAGACAGCTGAAATAGAAGAGCAATTAATTTCCTTACTTGAAGAGAATAAAACTAATACTTCGCAAGAATTAAAGAGATTTAAGAAACTCCAGAATAATTTTATTACCAGTATAACTTATGAGAAATAAAAAAAANANANATATATATA
>NZ_BAEX01000148.1 GCF_000246945.1 Myroides injenensis M09-0166 | reverse complement strand
TTTTTATATATTTCTAATCCTTCAATTATTACTGAATAGTATTAACTGCATTATCAATTCGTCGAACTGCTTCTTCTTTACCAATCATCTCAATAATTTCAAATAAATCTGGACCTTTTACTGCTCCAACTAAACTTAATCTTAATGGTTGCATTACTTTACCCATACCTATTTCTTGATCAGTAATCCAAGACTTAACAATGGATTCTATATTTTTAGCTTCAAAATCTTCAATTCCACTAATTAAATCTCTTACCTGCGTCATTAAAATTGGTGTTTCTTTTTTCCAATTTTTTAAAGCTTTAGAATCGTACTCTTGAGGAGCAACAAAGAAGAAATCACTTAATTCATAAAAATCACTAACAAAAGTCGCTCTCTCTTTAATTAGAGCAACTACTTTAGTAACATATTCTTTATCAGATATTATACCTTTTTCTTGTAATATTTTCTGAAATTCTAATGCTAAATTACTATCTGATTGTAATTTTAAATAATGTTGATTAAACCATTTATTTTTTTCTGGGTCAAATTTAGCACCAGCTTTATGAACTCTACTTAAATCAAATTTTTCAACTAGCTCTTCTAATGAAAAAATCTCTTGATCTGTTCCGTCATTCCATCCTAATAAAGCTAAGAAATTAAGTACAGTCTCGGGGTAAAAACCTTTCTCTCTATATCCTGATGATTTTTCACCTGATACAGGATCTATCCAATCTAAAGGAAATACAGGGAAACCTAATTTATCACCATCTCTTTTAGATAATTTACCATTACCTACAGGCTTTAATATTAAAGGTAAGTGAGCAAATTTAGGAGCAGTCCATCCAAAAGCTTTATATAGTAATTCATGTAGCGGCATAGAAGGTAACCATTCCTCACCGCGAATAACGTGAGATGTCTCCATTAAATGATCATCTACTATATTAGCTAAATGATAAGTAGGCATGCCATCACTCTTATAAAGTACTTTATCATCAAGTAAGCTAGTGTCAAACTTAATATCTCCACGGATCATATCATTTAAATGTAATGTCTCTCCTACAGGAGTTTTAAATCGAATTACATAAGCTTCACCATTAGCAATGCAATTATCTACTTCTTCTTTGCTAAGCTTTAACGAAGTTTTCAATTGCTCTCTATTACTATGATTATATATAAATGTTTGTCCTTCGCTTTCAGCTTTTTTTCTTAATTCATCAAGTTCTTCAGCAGTATCAAATGCATAATATGCCCAACCGCTTTCAATTAGTTGATCAGCATATTTTTTATACAATTCTTTACGCTCACTTTGTCTATAAGGACCAAACTTCTCATTTTTTCCAATTGTTTCATCTGGAGAAATCCCTAACCATTCCAATGCTTCCAAAATGTATTCCTCAGCTCCTGGAACAAAGCGATTTTGATCAGTATCTTCAATTCTAACATAAAAAACACCATTGTTCTTCTTAGCGAATAAGTAATTAAACAAAGCTGTTCTAACTCCACCAATGTGTAATGGTCCTGTTGGACTTGGTGCAAAACGCACACGAACTTGATTAGTCATTTTTAAATAATATTTTTTACAAAGATAATACTAAGTATACTTTTAGATTAAATTTTATCAATAAAAGTCTTTTTAAATTCAATCAACTAACCCTTAAGACATTATAAGCTTTAAATAATTGAAAGAAAATAAAGTACATATCTATCCAATATGTTAAGTAAATCTGGGAACTATATATAAGGAGAAAGGTAATTTAAGATATAATTTCATATTTTAAAGTAAAATATTGTTTCAATAAACGACAACGAATATAGACCCTTGATTTCGAAATTTACATTTATAAAAAGAAAATTTCACCATATAAAACAACAGATTATTAGTCGTGATTTACCTAAATTATATTGCACTTATTTATTATAAAAATAACGTGTTTATATACTACGAAACATTAATAAATATTTCAAAAAATAACAGCAATTTAAGGGTAAAAAAGAGCCTAATAAAACATCAATTATCATCTTTTTTTACATTAATAAAATGACTTTTTTGCACTTACATTCTTGACTATTTATAGGCTAATATTTTTAAAAATTTAAGTGTAAATTTAGATATTTATAAAGTAAATATAAGAAGAAATGTGACTGCAAAAAACGCTATAAAAATGCAATAAAAAAAAGCATATTTTTATTCTTACTCGATCGCTTTAAAGAGGCATTTTAACCTATCATTTCTATATTAAAAAGCTTAATTTATAGCTAAGAATTTTGAGATAAAGGTCCTAAAATAGCATAGTAAATTTCAATTATTATAAGACAAAAAAGTTTCTAGATGAACTAAAAATACTGGTCAAAATTAGTACGCAGCTGATAATTTGTCGCCATCTAAGAATTTAACTTCACTTTCCTTTTAATCATATCTTATTGATATTTAAATAATTAGTACTTATAAACAATCAAATATAAATAAACTATTAAAATGTTCATTTTCAACAGAGTGACAATTCACACTATTTGTTCATAAGTATGGAAAGAATTCAATAAGTATTTTTTTGCGTATTTAAAAAAATTTACAATACAGCACATATCAAGACATTTCCAAATTTAGTTTCAAAAAAGTATTGAACAGATATTAATACTAAAATGAGTACTTATTAACAGATATACACACACCATTTTATCAAAAATTATCTGTTGATAACGGAATTTTGTAATGTTGATAACATATCTAAAATGCTAATTTTAAATTATTTAAAAAATGATAATATGTTTATAAGTTTTAATAATTGTAATCATGAAATTTATAGACAAAAGTTATTGTACATATTAACAAACAATATAATAGAAGAAGTTTTTTATTAATTTTTAAATATTTTAAATTCTATTATTATTAATGTTGATAACGTTGATAAGTGTAGTTTGGTGAAAAAGTAGTTTCTAGATTTTTAATTTGTTTTTTTAGATTGTCAAAAGATGTAATTTGTTTTTACCTCTTACGTAGTTTTAGTTTTAATATTTTTTGCGAGCGCTGTAATTT
>NZ_BAEX01000149.1 GCF_000246945.1 Myroides injenensis M09-0166 | reverse complement strand
CCCCTTTTTATTTGTGTAGCAATAACTTTGGAATATATATAGAGTATTTAATATTTGATTTTTCTTTGATAGTTTTAATTTTTTTTGTCTTTTACAAATAATTGTTTCGAATCTATATCTATACCTTATAGGGGATAATTATTTTGAAAAATAAAGATTTTTATACCCTATAAGGTTTTCTATATAATAATATCAAAAGACTATATGGTTTTATATAATCAGTTGGCTTTTAATCTGAGTTACCTTGATTATAAAATAGATTTAGCTTATGGTCTTTTGGGTACGAAAGGAAATGACATCAGTGATAGTAAAACAGCTGGAAATTTTTTGTTTCACAGTGAAATACAATCTAGCTTTTCATGGGATTTTTATAAGAATTATTGGTTAGATGTTTCTTATCTATTAGTGACCCAGCAAGGTTTTTACTCCTTTGAAAGACCAAATATTAATCAAAGTATTATTAAAAAAGTTTACAATAAAACTCCTAGTTATAATTTGGTGAATATAAATATCGGAAGTTCATTTTTTAATCAATCACTCTCATTAGCATTAAGAGTTTCAAATTTATTTAATGTAAATACCATTAAATATTCACCTGTGGATAATCTTGAGCATTACAGTGGTGATTTAAGAACCCAGTATATTGATTATGGAAGAAGCTTTTCATTGGAGTTAAAATACAGTTTGTAAAGTATATTTTATTACAGATCATATCTAATGCTTCTACAACACTGCTTGTATTGAGTTTGTAGCGATAGTATTGAATAACTTATTGTTCAGAAATTTAAAAATGTTCATGGATTAGTATATTTTTTCTGGAGAATATCAGGGTCACTTATTTTATATTTAACTCCTTTTGATTAACACAAAAATTTAAAAACAGATTTTTCAAGAAAGCCTAAAAGGTAAGTAATAATTATTCCTTGTTTTTTAACTCTTTTTCAATATTAAAAAGTTGTAATCTTGAATTTACATCAAGTTTTTCATATATTTTACTAATATGATATTTAACAGTATTTATAGATATAAATAATTTTTTACTGATTTCTTTATTACTTAATCCCTTGAATAACAAATGAATTACTTCAATTTCTCGCTCAGTTAATTGGTATGCATTTTTAAGTTTATAATTACAATCTGAGACAAAAGTAGAGGAGTCTTTTTGTTCATTTTTTTTATTTTGAACTAATCTTTTCTGATAGTCTTTAATTATGTAGAGATATTGATAGGTTAAATCTTTAAATTTATTTTTACTAAGGTAAATTTTTTTTAATTGATATGTTGTAATAATACTATAGCTTAGAATAATAGGAATACTAATTAATCTTAATATTGGCCAATTAATTAATAAGGCAATAATATTAGGGCTTAATTTTAAAGTTAGTAAAAATGCCGTTGTACAGATATATCCAATTATAAAAATTGTGTACCACTTGGTATTGTAATGATAATAAATATTAAAAAACAGATACAAGGTAAACATACCTATTAACGTAATTAAGGAGTGTAAAAACAAGTTGGTTTCTACTTTGGTAAAAAAAATATTTATTAATAATTCTAGCACTACAATACAAACTATTATCAAGATGAATTTTTTATAAAAAAATTGCCTTAATCTTAATTTTAAAAAGGGAAATGGGATAAGTAACAATAATGTTTGTGAAGTGACAATATTCCATGATAAAAGAAAATTAATAAAATTCGAATCTATATTTATGAAATAAGTATAAATATCTTTGATTACAAAACTCAAAAACATACTTATTTGTAGTAAAATATTAAATATTATCTTTTTGTTATGTAGTACTTTAAATACAATAATTTGATGAATTAAAGTTAAGAGTGACACTCCATAGTAAAAACCGATTAATGTATTTTTAAATAAATCACAAGAAGCCATTTGTATGGAAGAAGAATTAATAGTAATCATTAAGGTTTTTTTTTCGATTGAATAGCATAAAAGCTTCAGTTATTAATTGAGAATAATTAGTGAAGATTAATGCATAAAGATAATTTTATTTAGGGCTTGCTTATATTGATTTACTTCACTTTTATATTTAATAAAGAATAGTTTTAAGGGTAGGGTTTAGTTAAAAAATATAGTATCTATGTAATTGCATAGCAATCTTAAAGTTTTATAGATTAACTACCCTTTTATATAGGTGGATTATAGCAAGTAAATAATAATTTTATCAATAGATATTTAGAAGCTTTTAAACAAGAAGTCTCTATTTATATATCTATTTAAAAAACTCACTATATTTTAGATAGATAATGCTTTTGTCAAACAACACAAAGAGAATCCTATAGGGATTCTCTTTTGTTTAATTCTTCAAACTAAATAGTTGAGTGCGAGAGCTAACATTTAGCTTAATAAAAATATTACTAATATGATATTTAGTGGTGCTGATTGTAATGTTTAACTCTTGTGCAATTTCTTTATTTGATAAACCATTCCATACTAATTTAAGTACTTCTACTTCTCTATCTGTTAATTTATATTGTTTTCTTATAAGGTCTTGTGAATCAATATTTTCACTTATTATAATTTGATTGTTATTATTGTTTTGTGGTAAATTATTTTTCTCTTTTTGTAATAGTTTATGATAGTTTTTAACCAAAAACATATATTGATAAACAAATATTCTATTCTTTTACTTTTATCATTTTGGTAGATTATGATCTTATAATTATTTAGTAGTATGAAGATCATACATAACATACTTATGATTTTTAAATTAGAATTGTTAAGGATGAATAATTCAATATTGGTGTCTCTTGGAATGTTTGTAAAGCACAAACTATAAAAAACTATTAGAGATATTAATAATAGCGTATATACTGAGTAATTA
>NZ_BAEX01000150.1 GCF_000246945.1 Myroides injenensis M09-0166 | reverse complement strand
TATGAAATCACTTTAGATTTTACTTTGTAAAAATAGATGGATTTAGTAATCGAAAGATTACAGCAAGTTATGTTTTGAGGCACTCGAAATTATGATTCGAGCTTTCAAAACGACTTGCTCTTGCAGAGGGCTAGAAAACTACTCCGAAGTCGTGAGTTTTTGTTAAAATAGTAGATAGACTCAAAATATTGAGTGGTTTACGGATTTCCGTAATAGAATTAACAAAAAAATTAATATGTTTGAAGGCAAGTAATAAGGTACGAATTGAATATTTTGAAATACAATAAGTTGTATATGTAACATGTAAAGATATGCTGATTTTATATTACTATCCTTATTTATACAAATCAGTTGTGAATTAAATTACTTCGTTATACACGAAACTATTCTTTTTAAGTAGCTTATTTTAAATAAAAAACAATTAATTGAACATGTTGATTTTATGAAATGCCACTATAAACGTTTTTCACAAAACGGATAGTTGTATTGTTCATGAAAAAAGATGCTAGCTGAAAGGTTAATACACTAATCAATTTCTACTTAAAAATAATATGTATTTAAAAAGACTAATCTTAGAAAACTTCAGAAGTTATAAAAATATCGAAATTGACTTTGTTGATAATTTAAATGTTATAATTGGTAAAAATGATATTGGTAAATCAACAATTTTAGAAGCACTAGACATTTTTTTTGGTGAAGAGAAAATTAAAATTGATTTTTCTGATAAGAATGTTTTTTGTGGTAATCACATTTCCATAAGATGTTGTTTTAAAGTCGATACTTCTAAAGAATATCTTATAGATACAGATGTAAAAACTAATTTAAAAGATGAATTTTTACTAAATGAAAATGATGAGTTAGAAATTAAAAAAGTTTGGGATTGTAGTAAAGGTAAAATTACTGCTGCTTCATTAAAGACTTTTCTAATTTGTTATTATCCAAACGAATTTGCCAATAAACCTCTACCAACACTTAAAATAGAAGAACTTAGAAAAGTTTTAGAGAAAGAAGATATAGCATTTGCACTCTCTGAGCTACAAAATAATAACGAGTTAAAAAATCTTCATATAGGTTTAGATATTGGACCTTATAACCCTGACATAGACAAAAAAGTTCCAATTGAGTTTGACAAAAGAAAAAGAGCTGAAATTAGAAAAGCTATATATAGTGTTTCTAATTTACAGAAAATTTCAAGAATCGAAATGCCAATTGATAAAGAAGATGGCAAAAACATTTGGGAAAGTCTGTCAAAAGACTTACCTCTATATTTTTTATTTCAATCTGACAGAGTAAATAAAGATACAGATAAAGAAGTTCAAGATCCATTAAAAGTTATAACTAAACGAGCTATTGAAACAGTTTCGGATAAACTAGAAGAAGTTACAAAATTAATAAAAGAAAGTGCTGAAATAATTGGCGAAGAAACAATTGAAAAGCTCAAGGAGATGAATCCAGAACTTGCTAAAGTTTTAAAACCAGATGTTTCTACGAAAGCCTGGGATACATTATTTTCATTTTCCTTTATTGGAGATGATAATATTCCGATGAATAAGAGAGGAAGCGGAGTAAGAAGATTGATTACGCTCAATTATTTTAGAGCTGAAGCCGAGAGAAAAAATATAGAAAACAAGAGCATTATTTACGCTATTGAAGAGCCCGAAACAGCTCAACATCCTGATCATCAAAATTTGTTAATAAATGCTTTAAACGAATTAGCACATAAAGATAATTATCAAGTTATATTAACTACACATTCTCCAGAAGTTGCTAAACAACTTAAAAATGAAAACTTATTATTCATTGACAAAAAAGATGGAGAAAATTATTTAGTAAATGATAATCAAAAACTGAAAGCTATTTCCAATACATTAGGACTTACATCATACATTGGAAAATTAGTAATTTGTTTAGAGGGAACAAATGATATAAGTTTCTTAACTAATTTGAATAAATACATTCCCGAATTCAATGAAATTATTGATTTAGAAAAAGAAAAAATTAAAATAATTCCTATGGGAGGTTCTAGTTTGATGAATTGGGTTGATAAAGAATATCTAGAAGGTTCAAATGTAATAGAGTTCCATTTATATGATAGAGATACAGACGAAAAATACAAAAGCTCTATTGATAAAGTTAATGAAAGGAAAAATTCTTCTAAAGGAATATTAACAATGAAACGAGAAATGGAAAATTACATTCCAGCATGTCTATATGAAAAAGAATTTGATATAGTTTTAAAAGATGTTTCAGATTGGGACAATTCTGATATTGCAAATATTGTTACTAATAAAACTACAAAATTTAACGATGAGAAAATAATAAAATCGATTGCAAACGGGAAATTAACTAAACAAATCACAAAAGCGCATTTAATAGAATTAAATTGTTTCGAAGAAATAAAGAGTTGGTTTGAAGAAATAAAGGAATTATACGAAAAATAAGTACTACAGCT
>NZ_BAEX01000151.1 GCF_000246945.1 Myroides injenensis M09-0166 | reverse complement strand
GTATGCCTCCGAGCAACCCCATATTTTCTAGCTTGCTGTAAGGTAGTAAGTTTGCCTGAAATAGAAAAATAATGAGCAAACAAGACAAAATGTATTCTCATGTGGAGGATTGGAAAGCAAGCGGCTTAACCCAAGTAATTTATTGTGAAGAACAAGGTCTAAAGTTACCGACCTTTAGTTACTGGGTACAAAAATATCATAAACAGTCTGAGCAAGATACCGCAGGCAGTTTTATATCAATTAACAAAGCAGATCCAATAACAAAAAAGGAATATGAGATTCTGTATCCTAATGGGGTTAAACTTCGGGTTCATACAGAAAACTTGAGTGAGTTGTATTCTTTATTACAGCTTGGATAATGTTTAGTTTAAGTAGTTTCCATCAATTCTATTTGTATAAATCTGCCTGTGATATGCGCAAGAGTTTTGATAGTCTGTGTGGTCTTGTTCAAAACGAATTGAATCAAATAGCGCATAATGGAAGTGTTTACGTATTTATCAATCGCCGAGGCAATCAAATGAAACTTCTTCATTGGGAGACAGGCGGTTTTGTATTATATTACAAACGCTTAGAGCAAGGCACCTTTGCTTTTCCCAATCACAAAAAGACTCAAATTAGTTGGAGTGATTTAGTACTTATGATCGAGGGAGTTCAAATTATACAGAGTAGTCAAAAAAGGCGATTTTCATTGAGATAAACCCACTAAACCCTTGTGTAAATAAGGGTTTAGTCGTATATTTACTTCATGGAAATGGACTTAGAAAACTTATCGAGAGAACAACTTTTGGCACTTATAAAAAAGCAGTCAAAGACTATTTCCAAACAAGAGAAATACACTTCCATAAAAGCGTCTAAATTAGAGGCTAAAAATCTTGTATTAGAAGGGCAGATTACTGCGTTAGAACAAGAAAAGCAAGAACTCCAACGCTTAGTAGATCTTTTACGACGCATGCAATTTGGACAAAAACGCGAGCGTTTTGAAGACCCTAATCAAACAGCATTACCTTTAGACGTTGAACAAGAAGTCTTAGAAGAGCAAAAAGAAGTAATCAAACAAGAGATTACCTACTCACGTGAAAAGAAGAAACACCCTGGAAGAGCAAAATTACCTGATCATTTACCTGTCGAAGAAATAGAAATACACCCAAAGGGAGATTTATCTGATCAGATTTGTATAGGAAAAGAAGTAACCGATGTGTTAGACTACGTTCCAGGACATTTTAAAATAAAACGCTACATCCGATATAAATACGCTACTAAAGACAAAGACAATACACAAATTAGTATTGGATTACTTCCAGAGCGAATCATCGATAAAGGAATACCTTCAGAAGGATTATTAGCGACAATACTTGTTGACAAGTATGTAGACCATCTTCCGCTATATCGTCAGAAGCAACGTTTTTCAAGAGAAAACATCAATATAGCTTCTTCTACAATAGATGGTTGGGCAGCTCAAAGTATGGATGCTTTAAAACCCTTATATGAAAAGTTTGTCATAGACATCAAAAACCAAGGATACCTTCAAGTAGATGAAACCACCATTAAAGTCTTGGATGAGAAAAAGAAAGACAAAGCTCATCTGGGCTACTACTGGGTATATCACGCACCTATATCTAAGCTGGTGATGTTTACTTACAGCCCCACACGTAGTGGTAGTGCTGCGCTACCTGTATTAGAAAATTTCAAAGGATATCTGCAAACCGATGGTTATAGCGGGTACAAAGCCTACGGAAATAAGTTAGATGTGACTCATCTTGGTTGTTGGGCACACGCTCGCCGTGAGTTTGAAAGAGCTTTAGATAATGATAAAGTCAGAGCACAGCATGTACTGGTACAAATACAAAAACTATACGCAGTAGAGAGAAAAGCTAAGGAGGAAAACCTAACTCCACAAGAAATTAAAGAACTTCGTCTGAAAGAGAGTTTACCTATCATTAATGAACTAGGTAAATATATGTTTGCTCAAATGAAACTTACCTTGCCTAAAAGTCAAATAGGAAAAGCTTTTGCTTATTCACAAACCAGATGGGATAACCTGAGTGCGTACTTATATGATGGTAATCTACAAATTGATAACAACCTTGTAGAAAATGCAATCAGACCTGTAGCACTGGGCCGTAAAAACTATCTATTTGCTGGTTCTCACGATGCCGCTCAAAGAGCAGCGATGGCTTATACCTTTTTTGCTAACTGTAAAAAACATGATGTTAATCCTTATCAATGGCTAAAACATGTCCTTGAAAATATTCAATCAATTAATCACAAGAATATTACAGATCTTTATCCGCATAATTATAAAAAGCTAATTACAGACGCGGTACTGTAATATTTATACCTGACAAGATGTAATTGCTCGGGTGGATAC
>NZ_BAEX01000152.1 GCF_000246945.1 Myroides injenensis M09-0166 | reverse complement strand
GCGTATGGGGAATGCCTAGGCTCTCAGAGGCGAAGAAGGACGTGATAAGCTGCGAAAAGCTACGGGGATCGGCACACACGAATTGATCCGTAGATATCCGAATGGGGCAACCCACTATGTTGAAGACATAGTATCCTTTAAAGGAGGCAAACCTGCTGAACTGAAACATCTAAGTAGGCAGAGGAGAAGAAAACAAAAGTGATTCCGCAAGTAGTGGCGAGCGAACGCGGAATAGCCCAAACCAATGTTGTTACGGCAATATTGGGGTTGTAGGACCACGATATTTCTTGCGGATTGAATTAGAATTACCTGGAAAGGTAAACCACAGAGGGTGATAGTCCCGTATAAGTAAGAGAAGATAAGAATAGTGGTATCCTGAGTAGGTCGGGGCACGTGAAACCCTGATTGAATCAAGCGGGACCATCCGCTAAGGCTAAATACTCCTGAGAGACCGATAGTGAACCAGTACCGTGAGGGAAAGGTGAAAAGAACCGTGAATAACGGAGTGAAAAAGAACCTGAAACCATACGCTTACAAGCGGTCGGAGCCCTTAAGTGGGGTGACGGCGTGCCTTTTGCATAATGAGCCTACGAGTTACCGTTGCTGGCAAGGATAAGGACTTCAGGTCTGGATCCGTAGCGAAAGCGAGTCTTAATAGGGCGCTTTAGTCAGTAGTGGTAGACGCGAAACCGTGTGATCTACCCATGGGCAGGTTGAAGTTTAGGTAACACTAAATGGAGGACCGAACCGTTTAACGCTGAAAAGTTTTCGGATGACCTGTGGGTAGGGGTGAAAGGCCAATCAAACTCGGAAATAGCTCGTACTCCCCGAAATGCATTTAGGTGCAGCGATATATCAGTTACTTAGAGGTAGAGCTACTGATTGGATGCGGGGGCTTCACCGCCTACCAATTCCTGACAAACTCCGAATGCTAAGTAATGATTTATATCAGTGAGGGCATGGGTGCTAAGGTCCATGTCCGAGAGGGAAAGAACCCAGACCATCAGCTAAGGTCCCCAAATGTATACTAAGTTGAAAAAACGCGGTTTGATTGCCCAGACAGCTAGGATGTTGGCTTGGAAGCAGCCATTCATTTAAAGAGTGCGTAACAGCTCACTAGTCGAGCGATCGAGCATGGATAATAATCGGGCATAAGTATACTACCGAAGCTATGGATTTACGTTTAAAACGTGAGTGGTAGGGGAGCATTCTAATAGGGTTGAAGGTGATTTGTGAGAATTGCTGGACTAATTAGAAAAGAAAATGTAGGCATAAGTAACGATAAGGGGTGCGAGAAACACCCCCGCCGTAAGACTAAGGATTCCTCAGCTATGCTAATCAGCTGAGGGTTAGTCGGGACCTAAGGCACACCCGAAGGGGGACGTCGATGGCCAACGGGTTAATATTCCCGTACTACTTATAATTGTGATGGAGTGACACAGTGATGAAAGCACCGCCAGCTGACGGAATAGCTGGTTGAAGCACGTACCTATAGGTTTGATAGTAAAATGCGTCAGACTTGGAGAAATGCGATAGTACTCAGCGTCTACGGACAACGAGATAGTGTGCCTAAGGGCTGTCAAGAAAAGCTTCTAAACTTAGATTGTAAGTACCCGTACCGTAAACCGACACAGGTAGTCGAGGAGAGTATCCTAAGGCGCTCGAGAGATTCATGGCTAAGGAACTAGGCAAAATAGACCTGTAACTTCGGGAGAAAGGTCGCCAGCGCAAGCTGGCCGCAGTGAAAAGGTCCAGGCGACTGTTTATCAAAAACACAGGGCTCTGCAAAATCGTAAGATGAAGTATAGGGCCTGACACCTGCCCGGTGCTGGAAGGTTAAGAGGAGATGTTATCGATGATTAATTGTTGAGAAGCATTGAATTGAAGCCCCAGTAAACGGCGGCCGTAACTATAACGGTCCTAAGGTAGCGAAATTCCTTGTCGGGTAAGTTCCGACCTGCACGAATGGTGTAACGATCTGGACACTGTCTCAGCCATGAGCTCGGTGAAATTGTAGTATCGGTGAAGATGCCGATTACCCGCAGTGGGACGAAAAGACCCTGTGCACCTTTACTATAGCTTAGTATTGTTCTTGGATAAGTGATGTGTAGGATAGGTGGGAGACTGTGAAATGGCGTCGCTAGGCGTTGTGGAGTCATTGTTGAAATACCACCCTTTGCTTATTTGAGATCTAACTCCTTAACGGGAGGACATTGCTTGGTGGGTAGTTTGACTGGGGTGGTCGCCTCCAAAAGAGTAACGGAGGCTTCTAAAGGTTCCCTCAGCACGCTTGGTAACCGTGCGTAGAGTGCAATGGTATAAGGATACTACGTGT
>NZ_BAEX01000153.1 GCF_000246945.1 Myroides injenensis M09-0166 | reverse complement strand
TTTTTCTTTATTCCTAATCGCAACTGTATGGGATTAGGAATACTTTTATCAATAAAACACAATGCTTAAAATAACATAAGTAAAATGGGAGTGGATAGTTTGAAAAATAACGATTCTTTGAGACTCAAAAGTTGTTTAAGAGTGAAGTTTTTAAGATTTTTGAGTAGCGTAAAAGCAGTGGTTAAACTTAAAGTAATATAGATGAAAAATATAGTAGGAGATTGGAAAGCATTATTGCAGTTGGGAGAAATGGAAGTAGAGATGCTTTTGCATTTAAAAAATGAAAATGAGGTCATAGTAGTAACTATAGACTTGCCAAAATTAGGAGCTTCTGGAATTGTAGGAAGTAATGTGAATTTAGACGAAAATGAATTAAGTTTTACTATACCTCAGGTGGGAATGTCTTTTAATGGAAAGATAAATAATGAGCTAATTGAAGGTGTAATTATTCAAGGTGATCAAGAATTAGCAGTGGTTTTTAATAAAACCATTATTGAGTTGCCAGGAGATCCTTCTTTAGTATCTCCAAAAGAAGAATTAACTGCTTTAGCAAATAAAGAAAAAGGAGAGTATACGTATGAAGTAGAAGATTATTTTCAACGACCTAAGTCATCAGCCTTTCAGCTTTCGCCTAATGGTAAATATCTTTCCTATAGAGAGAAAGATGAAAATAATAAACGTCATGTTTATGTAAAAGAAGTGGGAACAGGTAATGTTATTCGTGTTATTGAAGAGGGGGATGAATTAGTGCGTGGCTACGGATGGATTAATGATGAGCGCTTGGTTTATGTAATGGATAGAGGAGGTGATGAAAACTATCATATTTACGCAGTAAATGTTGATGGGCAAAATAATATTGATTTGACTCCTTTTGATAAAGTGCAGGCAGGTATTTTAAATATGCTTAAGGAGCAAAAAGATTATATTATTATCTCTATGAACTTGGATAATGAGCAAATATTTGAGCCATATAAAATTAATATTCATACAGGGGACTATGAGAAGCTTTTTACAAATGACGATCCAGCAAATCCAATTGCAGATTATGATTTTGATAAAGATGGTAATCTTCGTGGATATAGTAAAATGTATAATGGTATTCAAACACAGTATTATTATAAAACACAGGGGAGTGAAGATTTTGAATTATTTCAAACAATTAATTGGTCAGATACATTTGGTATTATGGCTTTTAATTACGCATCTGACAATAAAGATGAGGCTTATGTCTTAACTAATTTAGATTCTGATAAGCAAAGGATTGTTTTATATGATTTTAAAAAGAAGTCAATAGTAAAAGAAGTTTATTCTAATAGTGATTATGATGCGTCAATAATAGGATTATCTCGCAAGCGAAATTGGGAAATAGATTATTTAGGGTATGAAGGAGAGAAGGTAACTATAGAATCAGTTAGTGAGACATTTAAGAAGATTCATGGAGTGTTAGAAACTCATTTTGGAAGCTATGAGTATAATCTAGTTGGTAAAACAGATAATGAAGATAAATATTTAGTTCTTGTTCAAAGTGATAAATTATATGGTAAATATTATTATTATGACGCTTTGAGTGAAGAAGTTACTTTATTATACGATTTAATGCCTCAGTTAAAAGAGGAGGATATGGCAGAGATGCTTCCTATTTCTTTTATGAGTAGGGACGGTATTAAGTTACATGGATATATAACACTACCTCATGTTGTAAGAGAAGGAAAAAAAGTACCATTAATTGTAAACCCTCATGGTGGTCCTCAGGGTATTAGAGATAGTTGGGGGTTCAATCCAGAAACACAACTATTTGCAAGTCGTGGATATGCTACTTTACAAGTTAACTTTCGTATATCAGGAGGTTATGGTAAGGAGTTTTTTAAGTCTGGCTTTAAACAAATTGGGCGTAAGGTAATGGATGATGTAGAAGATGGAGTTGCTTATGTAATTGAGCAGGGATGGGTAGATGCAAATAAAATAGCAATATATGGTGCTAGTCATGGTGGATATGCTACTTTGATGGGATTGGTAAAAACACCAGATTTATATACATGTGGTGTAGACTATGTTGGAGTCTCTAGTATTTTTACTTTTTTTGAGTCTTTTCCAGAGTATTGGAAACCTTATAAGGATATGGTTAAAGAGATTTGGTATGATTTAGATAATCCAGAGGAAAGAGAAATAGCAAAAGAAGTTTCTCCAGTTTTTCAGTTAGATAAGATTAAAAAACCATTATTTGTAGTTCAGGGTGCTAATGATCCGAGAGTGAAGATTGCGGAATCAGATCAAATTGTAGTAGCACTTCGCAATAAAGGTTTTGAAGTTCCTTATAT
>NZ_BAEX01000154.1 GCF_000246945.1 Myroides injenensis M09-0166 | reverse complement strand
CTTTTATATTTAGATGAGGTGTTAAATACATAGGATAAGAACAGTTCTCACTGTATAAAAAAACAAAAGGCTTGCTCAATTTTTGAGCAAGCCTTTTATTACCTAATTAGAATTGTATTTATTCTTCTTCGTTTTGTCCCATCATCATCAGATAGGCTTTTAAGAATGGATCAATTTCACCGTTCATTACTGCATCAACATCAGTTGATTCATACTGTGTTCTTACATCTTTTACTAATTTGTAAGGATGCATGACATAATTTCGAATCTGTGATCCCCATTCTATTTTTTTCTTGTTAGCTTCGATTTCATCACGCATAGCTTGTTTCTTTTTTAATTCAATTTCATATAATTGAGATTTTAAAAGTTGCATTGCTTTTGTTTTGTTATCTAGCTGCGAACGAGTTTCTGAGTTTTCAATAATAATACCTGTTGGATGGTGTCGTAAACGAACCGCTGTTTCAACTTTGTTTACGTTTTGACCACCAGCACCACTAGAACGCATTGTTTCCCATGAGATGTCTGCAGGACTTATTTCGATTTCGATTGTGTCATCTGCAAGCGGATATACATATACCGAAACAAAAGAAGTATGACGTTTAGCATTACTATCAAAAGGAGAAATACGAACTAAACGGTGTACACCATTTTCACCTTTTAAATAACCAAAAGAGAATTCTCCATCAAACTCTAAAGTAACTGTTTTTACTCCAGCTACCTCACCTTCTTGATAGTTTAGTTCTTTTACTTTAAAGCCATTCTTTTCTCCCCACATGATATACATGCGCATAAGCATAGATGCCCAATCACAACTTTCTGTACCTCCAGCACCAGCCGTGATTTGTAAGACAGCACTCATGTTGTCACCTTCATCAGAAAGCATGTTTTTGAACTCTAATTCCTCTACAATCTCTTTTGTAGCGTTGTATTGATTGACTACATCTTCTTCAGATGCTTCCCCTTCGTTATAAAATTCTAATAAAATTTGAAGTTCTTCAAGAGCAGCTTTAGCATTTTCATAACCTTCAACCCATTTCTTTTTTGATTTTAGGTTTTTGACAATGATTTCTGCTTGCTTTGAATTGTTCCAAAAGTCTGGAGCAAAGGTTTTTTCCTCCTCATTTGCGATTTCAATTAGTTTCTTATCGACGTCAAAGATACCTCCTTAACGCACCAAGGCGATCAATAATATCCTTCTGTTGTTCTGTGGTTATCATAATTTTTAATACATTTATGCACAAAAATACTTATTCCAATCTATTTATGGAAATTAATTTAATAAGCGATACAATTACTAAGCCTACACCTGAGATGTTGAACTATATGCTAAAGGCAAGGGTAGGGGATGATGTTTATAAGCAAGACGGTAGTACAAATGAGTTGGAGATAGCTGTAGCTGAGTTGTTTGGTATGGAAGCTGCTCTGTTTTTTCCTACAGGGACAATGGCTAATCAAGTAGCAATAAAGTTACATACTAATGCAGGTGATCAGCTAATATGTGATAGAACTTCTCATATTTATGCTTTTGAAGGAGGAGGTCCTGCTTTTCATAGTGGTGTTACTTGTGCTCTTATAGATGGAGATCGTGGAAGAATAACAGCTGATCAAGTCTTGGAGGTTTATACGGATAATAGTAATTTTCATTATCCTCCAACTACTTTGGTATGTCTTGAGAATACAACTAATAAAGGTGGAGGAGCATGTTATGATCTGAGCGAAATTGAAAAGATACGTGAGGTTTGTTCAGAAAAAGGTATGAAATTGCATTTAGATGGAGCTAGACTGTGGAATGCATTGGTTGCAAAATCTCAACATCCCACACATTTTGGAGCTTTATTTGATACGATATCAGTTTGTTTTTCTAAAGGTTTAGGTGCTCCTGTGGGATCTGTATTAATTGGATCGAAAGAGGATATACAAAAAGCGACACGTTGGCGTAAAGTAATGGGAGGAGGAATGCGTCAAACAGGTTATTTGGCAGCAGCAGCATTATATGCTTTGAAGAATAATGTGAGTCGTCTACAAAGAGATCATTTTAGAGCAAAGCAAATAGAATTGCTTTTAAACAAGAAAGAATGGGTTAAGGAGGTTTTACCTGTCCAGACTAATATCGTTGTTTTTAGGCTTGTAGAAATGAATAATAACAAGGTGTTGTTCGATAAGTTAAAACAAAAGAATATTGCAATTAGTGATATGGGGGGAGGATGGCTTCGATTAGTCACTCATCTTGATTACCGAGAAGTAATGCATGAATATGTAATGGAAGCATTATCTAAATTAGAATTATAAATAAAAAGGCTATCG
>NZ_BAEX01000155.1 GCF_000246945.1 Myroides injenensis M09-0166 | reverse complement strand
TTTTTGAACTGACAAAACTTTTTTTAAAATATTTCTATTTATTTTTTCAAGCCTTATCAAATCATCAATTATTACTGAAGCGGACTGCAAAGATAACACCTTATTTTAATTCCCTCCAAATTTATTTTTATTAAATTTCTCTGAAATTATAAGCGCTATTCTGCTTCTCAATTCTTGTTTATGATCGTCTGCCTCTAGAGCCGTAGATTACTTCTCTAATGCGGATGCAAAAGTAGCACCTTTTTCACTACTTCCAAACTTTTAATCCCTTATTTTTCTTCTAAATTCAACATTATTACTTAACTGTTTATTATTGATACTTTTACACAGTAAACTTTTTTTAGTTTTATTTTATTTATCTAGAAGAGTTGCACAACCTTGTGCTTTTTTATACTCTTAGTACAGTTAAATACTACAATTCATCAACAACAATCCCTGTTTTATTCTAGATTTATGGTGTCCATGGTGAGTCCATAATGACTCTATTAAAACAAGGGAAATTAATGGAGTCATTATACACTTATAATAGAGTAAGTATAGATGTACCGTATAGTAAACTTGGAAAAATACCCTTTTAGTTACCTTAAATAAGCATTGTACTTCTAACATTTTCTGTATTTACTCTTTTTTTAAATATCAAGACAAAAGCTTTCAAAGTGCAACTCATAAGGAGTTAGAGATACTAATTACGTTCAATACAGACAAAAATGAGACTTTTGATTATAAAACATACAAGCTATTATGTATTTTACTTTTAAATAATAGCAATAAAGTTGCTTTCATATCAGTTTTTATTGCTCTTATATACCTAAATAATGATCTTTAAATTGTAACTTTATAAGCAACAATTAAATACAGTTATATTATGCAAATTATAAATATTCTAAGCGATATAGTATATGGGGAGACAAAGCCTGCTATAAAAGTATTAATAGATACTACTTATATAAAAGAAATTAGAATTGTCTTTAAAATAGGACAAGAAATGAAACAACACAAAACTGACTATCCAATTGTTATACATATAATAGAAGGTAAAATAAATTTTGGTGTAGAGACTGAGCGTTTTTTATTAAATAAGGGTGATATTATTACTCTAGACGCAGGAGTTCCCCATGACTTAATTGCAGAAGAAGACTCAATAATACGTCTATCACTAAATAAAGCAGACAAAACAGAAAGGGTTAATCAACTTTTAAATCAATATTAATAAAACAAATACTTATTATTTTTGTTTGTAGTTCTGAGCATAACCTAAAATATATCTATTTTTGCGAATAAACATTTTAAAATGAAACGTATTTTACTAAGCTTTTTACTACTCAGCTCAAACATTATCCTAGCACAAAATATAGAAATCATCCCCCTTGGTGTGTATGGAGGTGGGGATGAGAGCAACTTATCTTCATATTTAGTAGGGAAAAAAGATGAACATTCTTATTTAGCATTAGATGCAGGAACTATACGTGCTGGAATTAATGAAGCAATTAAGGCAGGAACATTTACTACAAATACAAAAAACGTTTTACAAGATTATATAAAAGGATATTTTATTTCTCATGGTCATTTAGATCATTTATCTGGATTAATCATTAACTCCCCAGATGATATAAATAAACCAATCTATTCTTTGCCGTTTGTAATAGATATTCTAAAAAACAATTATTTCACTAATACCTCTTGGGCAAACTTTGGTAATGAAGGAGAAGTGCCAATAATAAATAAATATAAATATCAAAGAATTACACCAGGACATACTTTCCCTATAGAAGGCACAAAAATGTCAGCAGAAGTGTTTACTCTTAGTCATGTAAATCCTCAATTAAGTTCGGCATTATTAGTCAATGTCGAAAATAATTATGTTTTATACTTTGGAGACACAGGATCTGATAGAATTGAAAATGTAAATTACTTAGAACTTATATGGAATCGTATTTCCCCTCTAATAAAAGAAAAAAAATTAAAAGCAATTTTAATTGAAGTATCTTTTCCTAATAGTCAACCTGAAAACAAATTATTTGGTCATCTAACGCCTAAACTATTAAATGAAGAATTACAAAAATTATCTACCTTAACAGGAAAAGAAGCATTAGATAACTTTAATATAATAATTACACATCTAAAACCAGTAGAAGATCAAGTAGAAACAATCAAAAAAGAATTGCAAGATAATAATCCTTTACAACTGAATTACATCTTTCCTACTCAAGGTAAAAGAATTTCACTATAATAAAAAA
>NZ_BAEX01000156.1 GCF_000246945.1 Myroides injenensis M09-0166 | reverse complement strand
GAAATAGAGTATTAGCCGTTGAACTCTCAACATGTTCACAATTATAACAATAGTATGAATGATTAGTTTTTAAGCAACCTTTTTGGTGACCACATTTTACACAAGTAAATCCGTTTGACCACTTTATTTTACTTAAATAAGCTTTACAAGATTCGTCATCTGGTAGTTCTTTTACTAAGTTCAGAAGGTTTTGACCTTTAAAAATTTCCATACTATTGATCTAAAACAATAAAGAGATAAATTGAGTAAAGAAGTAATTATTTTGGTGAATTCTAGTAAAAATTTGCTCTTGTATTTGTCAGTTTTCAATAAAGAATCTTTTTCTTTAGGGTGTTTTTTTAATATAACTGTAGGGGATTGTAGAGTCTGTATTGTCAACATTGCGATTTACGTTATAATGAGGCGATACTAATTCAATATTATTTTCAGCAAAGACATCCTGCGTATTTTGTCGTAAGTCTGAATAGACTCTAGCGGCAATCTTGGCGTCTTTAACATAGACATTTAATTGATAATCGACATAAAAATCTTGAAGTTGATCTTGTAGGATAAATGGTTTTTGACGTTTTAAAATATGATCTGTTCTATTGGCTACCTCAAAGAGTAGTTCGTGTACTTTCTGCCATGGAATATCATATCCAACCCCAACTGTAATAAATAGGATTAATCCATAATCTTTGGCTGACTGTGAGTAGTTAACAGTGTAAGCGGACATAATATTAGAATTTGGAATAGTGATAACTTCATTTTTTGGTGTTTTTAATCTTGTAACAAGTGCAGTTTTCTCTAAGACATCTCCTGTATACTCGCCAAGCTTAATACGATCGCCTATTTTAAATGGACGCATATAGGTTATTACTAAACCTGCTACTAAATTCCCTATAACAGAGGTAGAACCAAGGGAAAGCATAATCCCTGCAAATACTGATACTCCTTGAAATATTTGTGAATCAGAATTTGGCAGATAGGGAAATATTATGATGAACATAAATATGAAAAGCAAGCCACTTATAATATTGTATGTAGGGAATGCCCAATCGGGATAGAATCCTTTTATCGTTATTTTATTTGTAGCAATGCGATCTGCTAAGTAGCGTATGAATTTTTGGATATACCTGAACATAAAAACAATGACAATAATTGTAAATAGTTTTGGCATATAATCTTTTATACTAACACCTGCAGATTTCAATGGACGAATCACATAGCCCATTAGTTCGTCTGATATATGTTTTGTATAAGGGAATAAGGTAAAGATAATAAGTAAGCCAAAATAAATAAATAAAAGAATAATAATAAATCTAATTATTCTCGCCATATGAATTGCAATAAGCATTGCTTTTTGATCGTCAAATAATCCAAATAGTCCTTTTATTTTTTTACTTCTTTGTTTCCAAATCATGACTTTAACTCGTCGATAGAGATAGTAAAAAAAGCGAATAATTAATATCTCAGCAACAACAACAACTAATGAGCCTAGTACTTGTAATGCAATTTGCTGCCAACTCTTTTGATAGAGTTGTTGTTCTACTGAATCGACTATTTTATTCATATAGTAGATCGCAGCTTGTTTTTTTGTTTTATTTTCCTCGAGGGCTTGTATTGTATCAACACTCATAAGAATCTGATGCTTATATATAATATTTAGATAATTGCCCGCTTTACTTAGTCTAATAGAGTCTTTTGAAAATGAATAATCTTTAGCTAGAGTAGTAATTTTATCTTCTATTGATTTAGCACGCTGTTTGGGAGTAAAAGATCCAATATTTCCGTAGACATAAAATAGTGTATCTCCAAGAATTAGAACAGGTGTTTTTTCTAATTTTAGAGGTTTAATAGATATTGTATCGATTTTTTCAATAACCTCTAGGGGGGGAGTTGTATTTTTCTTATTCTTTTTTTGTGCAAAAGAAGCAGTTGTTAAAAAAACAAATGTTGTTAATAATATGGTAATTTGTAAAATTATTTTATGCATTTTCATATATAAATGGTAATAAATGAAAGTAAAAGTAATTAAAAAATAAATACTTTGTTAAGAAATAGTTTATTTAAAATATTTTTTAGATATGTAGTGTTTAAAAATGAATCAAAGTAATTTAAATTGAGAATAATGTCATCTTATAAACATATACTACGTGT
>NZ_BAEX01000157.1 GCF_000246945.1 Myroides injenensis M09-0166 | reverse complement strand
AAAGGAAGAAAAAGAATAGAAACCTTATTCTCTCAATTATGTGATCAATTTATGATTAGACGTAATTATGCTAAATCCTTTGAGGGATATAGAACTAGAATATTATCTAAGATAACTGCTTTGACTACAATACAGTATATTAATAAATTCTTACTCAATAGAAATCTAAATACTTTAAAAAAACCGATTGTTTAAAATGCACAACAGGTTATAGATATATTCAGACAATTAGAACTTTAGGAGATTATGTAGAAGCAAATGCAAAAATGGATTTATTAGCAGAAAGAGCTCCTGAAGATGGAAGAGTAAAAAAGTATTTGGCAGATCCTACTTATATAGAAGATGTAAATAGTAATAGAGATGGTTATAGAGTAAAGTTGCTAAATAGTGTAAATACAGAATTTTCAGAGTATGGCTCTGCACTTTATAAAGGTGAAATTGTTTATGCTTCTTCTCAATATAGGAAGTTTTCTAGAGATAAAATACATTCGTGGACAAATGATCCATATACCAAGCTATATTCTGCACCAGTTCGTATAGATGGTCATATTGGAGAGGCTAAACCCTTTGCTAGAAAAATTGAAGGTAATTTTAATGAGGCAAATGCTGTATTTACTGCTGATGCAAGAACCATGTATTTTTCTAGTAATACTAGAGGAGATAACAATAAAAGATATTCTGATGGAACTTTATTAGTAAGTTTATATAGAGCTTATTCTTTTGGTAATGGTAAATGGGGTGATGTTGAAAAATTATCTATAAATATTCCGCATGCGAATTCAGCTCAACCTGCATTAAGTCCAAATCAAGATTATATGTACTTTGCTTCTGATAGACCAGGAGGGTATGGACAATCAGATTTATATAGAGTTAAATTATATATTGATGGTAGTTTTGGAATACCTGAAAATTTAGGTGCACAAGTAAATACTGAGGGAAGAGAAAGTTTTCCTTTTGTAAGTTCTGATAATGTTTTATATTTTGCTTCGGATGGTCATCCTGGTTTAGGAGGTCTAGATTTATTTGGTGTGAAAATTTATGAAGATGGAACTTTTGGTGAAGTTGTTAATTTAGGAAATTCTATTAATAGTCCTTATGATGATTTTGCAATGTATCTAGATCCTGAATCAAAATTTGGTTTTATCACATCAAATAGACCAAATGGTGTAGGAAAAGATGACTTATATTTTGTTAGAATGAAGCTTGGTACAGAATTAGATGTAATACAGACTATTAAAGGTAAGGTTGTTGATAAAAACACAAATGCTCCAATATTAGATGCTTATGTATTTCTATATGACAATAAACATCGTTTAATTGAACAGTTGGAAGTTGATAAAAGAGGAGAATATAAATTTGAAAATGTACAAGTTAATAGAGATTACTATATAGCAGCCAAATCGATAGGTTATACATCAGAAGAAGTTTCTATTGAGGAATTAAGTAAGAATGATACAGTAATTGTTGATTTTGCCTTAGGTCGTTCTGTAGATTTACAATTTTTAGGATATAATAATAGTAATAATGGTGGTGACTCAACTAATGTGTCACTAAAACCTGGAGATGACTTAAATAAAACCTTAAAATTACAACCTATCTATTTTGACATTGATAAATATAATATTCGTCCTGATGCCCAAATAGAATTATCAAAAGTAGCATCATTGATGATGATGTATCCAACTCTTAGAATTGAAGTTCGCTCACATACTGATTCTACTGGACCAGAATCATATAATTTAAAATTATCTGAAAGACGCGCTATTTCGACAATTGACTGGTTAGTTAAACAAGGTATAAGTCGTACAAGGCTAAGTGGTATTGGATTAGGAGAAGCTCAGATTGTTAATCACTGTGGTAATAATGTACCATGCACAGAAAGAGAACATCAAAAGAATAGAAGAAGTGAGTTTATTGTAACACAGTTTTAACTATTTTTTTATTAAAATATTTATATACAAAACAAAGCAGCCTTGTTATA
>NZ_BAEX01000158.1 GCF_000246945.1 Myroides injenensis M09-0166 | reverse complement strand
ATTTTATAAGTATATTATAATTTATTCATGTTTCCAGCTAATGCTTCAATAAATTTTCCAATAGGACCTTTTACCATCATTGCCATCATTGGGTTAAAGTTACCCTCAAAATGAAGTTGGATCTCAGTATTGTTAGCATCTATTTCTGTGATATCACCAGTTAATGTAAAAGGTAATTTATCACTAGCTGCTCCTAAAATAACTTTAGAATTTGGAGTTGCCTCTTTTTTTCTAAGTTTAATTTCTGGCATGCCTTTTAATGCAAAGATGAAAGAATCTTCACCAGTTACTTCAAATTTAGCAATTGATTCTGGCATTAATTTTTCGAAGTTTTTAACATCAGTTAAAGCATTGAATATATATTCAGCAGATTTAGCTACGCTAACTTTTGGACTTTGTAAATTCATAGTTATCTAGTTTTTTAGATTATAGTTATTGATTCCATTCTGAAGGATTTTTTCTCCACTCTTGTAAGGTTTCTAAATCGTTATCAGAAATATAGTTTTGTTTTACAGCAGCGTCTAGTAAAGAGGAATAATTGCTTAAGGTAGTTAGTTCTATACCAGCTTCTTTAAAGTTGTCTACTGAAATTTGAAATTCATATGTGAATATTGCAGCCATCCCCATTATTATAGCACCATTTTCTTTAAGAGCTTCTACAGCTTGCAAACTACTTTTTCCAGTACTAATTAGATCTTCTATCACTAAAACTTTTTTACCTGCTTCAAGTTGACCTTCTATTTGATTTTGTCTACCGTGTTTTTTAGGTTCTGGTCTTACATATACAAAAGGTAAATCAAGAGCTTCAGCAACTAATAAGCCAATACCTATCGCTCCAGTAGCAACACCTGCGATTACTTCAGGCTTGCCATATTTAGCAATAATATTGTCTGCAAATTCTTGTTGCAAAAATTTTCTAATTTCTGGAAATGATAGTGTAATACGGTTATCACAGTAAATTGGAGATTTCCATCCTGATGCCCATGTAAAAGGATTTTTAGGATTTAATTTAATTGCGTTAATTTGCAAAAGTAATTCGGCCGTTTTTTGAGCTGTTTCTTTATTAAAAATCATAATACAAATGTATAAAGTTTTTGTAAACGACAAACCGCTGTTTTTAACAAACAAAATTGAGAAGGA
Organism: Myroides injenensis M09-0166; assembly: GCF_000246945.1. Classification (GTDB taxonomy): domain Bacteria; phylum Bacteroidota; class Bacteroidia; order Flavobacteriales; family Flavobacteriaceae; genus Flavobacterium; species Flavobacterium injenense. The sequence goes on along the minus strand of NZ_BAEX01000158.1, from coordinate 553 downwards.
AACCGACTTTCAATTGTTTTTATTAGACAGTGTCGATATTGACAAAATTATCATTAAATATTTTCAAAATAAAATTGATAAGGCATTTTTATATCATCCTGACGAAAAACAGATCTTAAAAAAGATAAAAGAAAAGATTCCTGTTCAAAAAGCTGGTGGTGGAGTAGTATTCAATCCAAAAGGGGAAGTACTTTTTATCTTAAGAAGTGGTAAATGGGATTTGCCTAAAGGGGGAATTGAGAAAAACGAAGAAATGGAAGAAACTGCAGTTCGCGAGGTAGAAGAGGAAACTGGAGTTAGTGGGCTGAAAATTGTACGAAAGTTGCCTAAGACATATCATATTTTTAAAAGAAATGGTAAGTATAAATTAAAAATAACCACTTGGTATGAAATGAGTACTAAATTTGAAGGTGAGTTAGTAGGACAGACGGAGGAAGGAATTGAAAAAGTTGCATGGTTAAATAAAGAACAAATCAGGGAGGCAATGGATAACTCTTATGAGAATATTAAATTGCTAGTAAATGAAATGGGTTTATTAGATAAATAAGGATAT
>NZ_BAEX01000159.1 GCF_000246945.1 Myroides injenensis M09-0166 | reverse complement strand
CAACATCGTATTGGCAATAGGCGGGCTGAACGGCTTCGTATCAACGGAAGTGCAAAATTCAATTTCTGTTCTTCGATTAAAGTTCAGTGCTAAAAATCCCGCCCATCGCCAATACGCGGCACGTTGTTAGCAATCCGCTGCGCTCCTTGCTAACAATGGCTCGGCGACTTACGTCGCTTGCCGTAAGCCGCCGCTTCGCGGACTGCTTACAACAAGCGACTTGGCTAAATAGCTCCGCTTTTGTATCTTCGATACAGCTTCGCTACTTCGCCAATTCGCCGAGCCATTAGCGGGCATTGTAGAGCGACACCCATCCCTGACAGACAAACCAAAATCAACTATCCTTAAATTTTGAATCAAACATTTTAGGTAACTACCAAAAAAATATATTATCTTTGTTGTCAAGATAAATGGTTAACAAGATTTATGCCTGTCAAAGAAAAAATCATCAACTTAAGGAAATTGAGCCAACTTTATGCCTACACATCTATTCAAATGCACGAAAGCATTGGTAGAAAAATTGGACTGACTGGCACTGACCATAAATATTTAGGTTTCTTAATTCAAAAAGGTCAAATGACAGCAGGTGAACTTGCCCTACTTACAGGGTTAACAACAGGTTCGGTTACAGGGCTAATAGACCGGTTTGAAAACAAAAAACTCGTAAAAAGACAGCCCGACAAAACTGACAGGCGGAAAATAATCATAGTTCCCAATATTGATAGAATAACAAAGTTGGTTACACCATTTTATAGTAACTACCAAAACAAAACACACGACCTTTTTGTGTCATTCAATAGTGATGAATTAAACATTTTAGAAAAATACTTCCACAAAGCATTGGAGTTGATGAATAAAGAAATTGAAAAAGTAAACGAGAAACAATAAGAAATAACTATGAACACAACCAAAATAGAAGATAAAGCCGTACTTCATATTCCTACACCGTTTGCTCAAACCTATTTTCACGGAACAAAGGCTGACTTGAAAATTGGCGATTTCATTCAAGTAGGTTTCAACAGTAATTATGAAGAAAACAGAATATTAAAGCATATTTATGTTTCGGCTACACTGAATACTGCAATATTAGGAGCAGAACTTGCTTTGGGCAACGGACGTGAAAGGATTTATTTAGTAGAAGCAACAGGCGACATAGAAGATGACCCCAACGTAACGGACAAAAAATTTCCTGGTAATCCCACAAAATCCTATCGTTCGAAACATCCTTTTAAAGTTGTTGGAGAAGTAACCGGTTGGCACGGACATACCCTTGAAGAGATTAAAGCTATGAAAGATGGACTGGAAAAACTTAGAGAACAAGGGAAGAATGTTATTATAGACTAATGAATAAACAATTATTATTTGACATAGAACAACGACCCGCTAACATGGTATTTGCAATAGCACGACTGACGGAAGTAATTGAACATTTGTACTACTATCAACTTTTGTGCATATTTTCGGCTGACGGTTTTCAAATGCCGTGCCATCGCAAATACCCAAACCGTTAGCGGGCATTGTAAAGGACTACCTCTAAAAAAGAAAACTT
>NZ_BAEX01000160.1 GCF_000246945.1 Myroides injenensis M09-0166 | reverse complement strand
ACACGTAGTATGAACCAATCTGTAAATTATTGCGTAATCTAGCCTATCCTCTCGGCCAAGGAACCTTGTTGTTGCTTTATCAGACTTTAAAATAATGTTAACTATATAATACAAAATATTGAGGTTCCTACTGGATTCGAACCAATCTGTAGATTATTGCGTAATCTAGCCTAACCTCTCGGCCAAGGAACCTTTTATATTCTATTTATTTTTAAATTGCTGTATTATAGCTAAAACTGATTCTGTTATATATTGTAATTCTTCTATGGTCAATTCAGAATCAATAGGTAATGATAAAACTCTATTTGTCAGATATTCTGTATTACTTAATTCATATTCTCTATCCTTAAATTGTTGAAACATCTTTTGATTATGACACGCTATGGGGTAATAAATCATACTCGATATACCTTTTTTTGCTAACTCCTGATGCACTAAATCTCTATCAATATTTTCTAGGACAATTGTATATTGATGAAATACGTGATGGCTGTATTCTGGTATAAATGGTGTTTGTATGCTAGATTCATTTGAAAAAGCGTTCGTATAGAAAGAAGCTATTTCTCTCCTTTTATTACAATAATCATCTAAGTATTTTAGCTTAACATTTAATACAGCTGCCTGAATAGAATCTAGGCGACTATTAATCCCAACTATATCGTGATAATATCTTTTCTCTGATCCATGATTACAAATCTTTTTCATACGTACTGCTAATTCATCATCATTAGTGACAATCGCACCAGCATCACCATACGCTCCAAGATTTTTTGAAGGAAAGAAAGAGATACAACTTATAGCTCCAATTGTACCAGTTTTCTTATCACCATTATATCCTAAATAACTTCCTCCTATACTCTGAGCATTATCTTCTATAACAATAATATTGTGTTGATTAGCGATATTCATTATTTCGCTCATATTACAACATTGCCCATACAAATGAACTGGAATAATCACTTTTGTCTTATCAGTAATCATTGATTTAATGCTTTCAACATTCATTGTAAATGTATCTTTATCAACATCAACAAACACGGGTATTAACCCTAATAAAACAATTACCTCAACTGTTGCCACAAATGTGAATGATGGGACTATTACCTCATCTCCTTTTTTCAAATCTAAAGCCATTAATGCTACTTGCAAAGCATCAGTGCCGTTTGCACAAGGAATAACATGTTTAGCGTTTAAATAATTACTTAAATTATCAGCAAACTCTCCTACGATAGGACCATTTATATAAGTACTAGTAGTAATTACTTTACTAATTTCTGAATCTATTTCTTCCTTTATTTTTAGATACTGGCGAGACAAGTCAACCATTTGTATTTTATTCATGCTGAATGATATTTTATACCTCATTAATTACATGACAAAGGTAGTACTATCTGGAGCTATCAAATAATCCAGTTTATAAACAATTAAGTAGTCCAAGCTAAGTACTATATAAACTACTTTACTATAATATAATTCAACACTCTTTATTGATCTGGCTATTATATATATAAATCCCTA
>NZ_BAEX01000161.1 GCF_000246945.1 Myroides injenensis M09-0166 | reverse complement strand
TTAGTAGTCCCGGGCAGACTCGAACTGCCGACCCCTACATTATCAGTGTAGTACTCTAACCAGCTGAGCTACGAGACTCTGTAATACTTTTTTTTTGAACTAACAGCGAGAGTAAGTTATACAACTTTGGTCGTTTCTCTAGAAAGGAGGTGTTCCAGCCGCACCTTCCGGTACGGCTACCTTGTTACGACTTAGCCCCAGTCACTAGTTTTACCCTAGGCAGCTCCTTGCGGTCACCGACTTCAGGTACCCCCAGCTTCCATGGCTTGACGGGCGGTGTGTACAAGGCCCGGGAACGTATTCACCGGATCATGGCTGATATCCGATTACTAGCGATTCCAGCTTCATAGAGTCGAGTTGCAGACTCCAATCCGAACTGAGACCAGTTTTTGAGATTCGCATCCAGTTGCCTGGTAGCTGCTTTCTGTACTGGCCATTGTAGCACGTGTGTAGCCCAGGACGTAAGGGCCGTGATGATTTGACGTCATCCCCACCTTCCTCACGGTTTGCACCGGCAGTCTTGTTAGAGTTCCCGACTTGACTCGATGGTAACTAACAATAGGGGTTGCGCTCGTTATAGGACTTAACCTGACACCTCACGGCACGAGCTGACGACAACCATGCAGCACCTTGTAAATTGTCCGAAGAAATATCTGTTTCCAAATACGTCAATCTACATTTAAGCCCTGGTAAGGTTCCTCGCGTATCATCGAATTAAACCACATGCTCCACCGCTTGTGCGGGCCCCCGTCAATTCCTTTGAGTTTCATTCTTGCGAACGTACTCCCCAGGTGGGATACTTATCACTTTCGCTTAGCCACTCAGTCCGAAAACCGAACAGCTAGTATCCATCGTTTACGGCGTGGACTACCAGGGTATCTAATCCTGTTCGCTACCCACGCTTTCGTTCATCAGCGTCAATAAGTACGTAGTAACCTGCCTTCGCAATTGGTATTCCATGTAATATCTAAGCATTTCACCGCTACACTACATATTCTAGTTACTTCCATACTATTCAAGTCTACCAGTATCAATGGCCGTGTCTTAGTTAAGCTAAGAAATTTCACCACTGACTTAATAAACCGCCTACGAACCCTTTAAACCCAATAATTCCGGATAACGCTCGGATCCTCCGTATTACCGCGGCTGCTGGCACGGAGTTAGCCGATCCTTATTCTTACGGTACCGTCAAGTCACTACACGTAGCGATGTTTCTTCCCGTACAAAAGCAGTTTACAATCCATAGGACATTCTTCCTGCACGCGGCATGGCTGGTTCAGAGTTGCCTCCATTGACCAATATTCCTCACTGCTGCCTCCCGTAGGAGTCTGGTCCGTGTCTCAGTACCAGTGTGG
>NZ_BAEX01000162.1 GCF_000246945.1 Myroides injenensis M09-0166 | reverse complement strand
ATTTGTCCAACCAAAACTTTACCATTCATCAAGAAAAAACACTCAGAGCACTGACTTTATGCCGAACTGCTGCTTTGGGCGGACATGTAGATGCTTGTGATGGGTGTGGAAACATCACCATCAGTTACAACAGTTGTCGCAACAGGCATTGTCCAAAATGTCAAGGACATAAACGCGAAGAATGGATTCAAGCTCGCGAACATGATTTATTGCCCTGTTCGTATTATCATGTAGTTTTTACGTTACCCGATACGCTTAATGGATTAGCGATTCATCAACCACAATTGATTTATAAAATCTTGTTTGAATCGGTTTGGGCAACGCTTTCTCAGTTCGGAAGAACCGAAAATATGTATTTAGGAATGATTGCTATTCTGCATACTTGGGGACAAAATTTGAGTTTACATCCGCATCTACATTGTATTGTTCCTGGTGGTGGAATTGATAGAAATGGAAAATGGAAACGCAAAATAAAAACTGATAAATATTTATTTTGTGTAAAAGCATTGAGCAAGGTTTTTCGAGCCAAATATGTCGCACTGTTGCGTAAAGAAAGGTTAGCTAATCAGCAATTATATGATGAGCTGTTTACTAAAAATTGGGTGGTTTATGCCAAACGTCCTTTTGGTGGACCAAAGCAAGTAATCGAATATTTAGGACGATATACGCACAAAGTGGCAATTAGTAACCATCGTATTAAAAACGTAAGCCAACAAGAAATTACTATTAGTTACAAAGATTATAAAGATAACAGCAAAACCAAAGAGCTCACACTTAAGAATGAAGAATTTACTCGTCGATTTAGTTTACATATTCTGCCTAAACGCTTTGTGCGGATACGTCATTATGGAATTTTAAGTAGCAGTTGGAAACGCGGTAAATTGCAACAATTACAAGAAAATTTAAATATCATCCGACCGATAGTTGAACCTAAAACACAACATCGAAAATGTTATTGTTGCAAAATTGGTAATTTGGTTACGTTACATGTTTTTGGGCAACGAGGTCCGCCAAAAGCATATCTTATCGAAAACACACTTGCGCCTGTGAATTAACTTTTACGGGTAAGGGAACTTGTGTTTAATTGTTCCAAAAAACACCGAAAAACGATTGAAACAGCACAATTTCAACCACAAAAAAAGCAGTAATCCTAAAATTACTGCTCGTATATCTTAAAGTCATACTTCGATAACTCCATAATACTTTATTAGCTTCCTACGGTTCCGTTCAACGGGCTTTCATCTCGTGCCCTGCGGGCAAGACGAAAGCTTAGTTA
>NZ_BAEX01000163.1 GCF_000246945.1 Myroides injenensis M09-0166 | reverse complement strand
TGGACTTCCTAACTTTGACTGGATAGTAAGTTAAGTATAAAAATTTAACTTTGAAATATGAAACAAACAAGAAAGAGTTACGATACGTTATTTAAACGTCAAGCAGTTGAATTAACAAAAGAGAGAAAAAATAAATCAGAATTAGCTAGAGAGTTAGGAATACCAGTTGCTTTGCTTTACAAATGGTGTAAGGAGTTTGAGGATTTTGGAACAGGTAGTTTTCCTGGTAATGGAAAATTAAAGTTAACTCCAGAGCAAGAAAGAATTAGGGATTTAGAAAAGAAATTAGCGGATGTTGAGTTAGAACATGAAATATTAAAAAAAGCAATTGCCATTTTTTCAAAGACCGAAAAGTAACTTATAATTTCATATTAAGCCATGAAAACGAGTTTCCAATTGGGAAAATGTGCAAAGTTTTAGGGGTAAGTTCAAGTAGCTACTACCATTGGAAACGGTCACCAAAGAGCCTACGTGAGCAAAAAAAACAAGAGCTAAAACAAGTTGTCAAAGATGTTTATTTTGAATTTAAACAACGTTATGGAAGTCCACGAATCTCTGCGGAATTAAAAGCACGTGGTTACAAAATCTCTGAACCAACAGTTGCTAAATATATGAAAGAGTTAGGATTGCGAAGTAAATTAGCTAAGAAATTTAAAGTAACTACTGACTCCAAACACAACTATTTAGTTGTTGAAAACATTTTAGAACGTAGATTTAAACAAACAGCACCTTGTAAAGCATGGGTGTCAGATATTACCTATATACCTGTAAAAGAAGGGTTTGTTTACCTAACCACTGTGATTGATTTATATGACAGAAAACTTATAGGCTGGAGTATAAGCAAGACGATGAATACAGAAGATACAACTTTAGCTGCTTTTAAAATGGCTCGTAAAAATCGTCCTTTCAAAGCAGGACTAATCTTCCATTCGGATCAAGGAGTACAATATGCTAACAAGAAATTCACTAATGTTTTAGAGGCTTTTAAGGTAACAAGAAGTATGAGTAGAAAAGGTAATTGTTGGGACAATGCAGTAGCAGAGAGTTTTTTTAAGTCCCTGAAAACAGAAATTATTTACGGAAATCTTTTAGTTAATCGCCAGAAAATGGAAAAGAACCTTTTTGAATATATTGAACTTTGGTATAATAAAAAGCGTAGACATTCACATTTAGGATATCTAACGATAGAAGAATTTAATCAATCAATGAATTATAGAAATGCTGCTTAACTAATACTCCGGTTTTTATTTGGATATCCA
>NZ_BAEX01000164.1 GCF_000246945.1 Myroides injenensis M09-0166 | reverse complement strand
CTCTTTTTATTGTTTATTACTTTAGTTTACACTTTTTAGATCACCACCAATCAGTAAAATGATGTACCGGACCATTTCCTTTTCCAATTTCAAATTTAGCTCCGGATTGAATAGTTCGAATCATATAATCTTTTGCTTTTGTTACCGCTTCGTTTAGAGTATATCCTTTTGCTAAGAGTGCAGCAATAGCAGAAGAGAATGTGCAACCTGTACCATGTGTATTTTTTGTATAAATACGTTGAGAAGCAAGTTCAAGAATTTCTTTAGTTTCTGCATTGTAAAATATATCTGTTAGTATATTGTCTTTTAAATGTCCCGCTTTAAGCATGACAGAAACGGTGTCACCAAAGGATAATTCTTTTGCACATTGAGGTAAATCACTTTGATTATTTATCTTTTTACCCAAAAGGATTTCAGCTTCTGGAATATTTGGTGTGATTATTCTGGTATAGGGGATGAGTTCATTTTTAAGAGTATCAATGGCTTCATCTTGAAGTAATTTATCTCCTGAAGTAGCTACCATAACAGGGTCTAGTACGATGTTTTTAATTTTATATGGTAATAAAGTGTCTTTAATAGCTATTATTAATTCAGAAGAGTGAAGCATACCTATTTTTATTGCATCAGCCCCAATATCATCAAGAACTGATTTTATTTGACCAGTTACAAAGTCAACAGGTATGGGATGAACTCCTGTCACGCCAATTGTGTTTTCATCTACAACAGCAACTATTGCTGTTGTTCCATAACATCCTATAGCAGAAAAAGCCTTTAAATCCGCTTGAATACCAGCCCCGCCACTAGGGTCGCTGCCAGCAATCGATAAGACTGTATTGTATTTTTTCATTGTAAAATTAGATTAACCATTGTTCTTGTTTATATGCACTATGCCAAAAAAGCCACTCCATTTTAGAACACATAATATAGGCTTGTGTCATTTTTTTTCTTGTGGATTCAGAGGAGTTTTCAGCTAACTCATCACATATTTTAATTGCCATTTCTACAGATTGATTAAATTCTTCTCCTCCATAAGTGTCTATCCAGCTCTGATAAGGGTTATTGTCTTTTGTTTGGTTTTCTAAAATATAATCACCTACTTTTTTGTAAATCCAAAAGCACGGTAGTACAGCACCAAGCGTTACTTCTATAGAAGATAATGCTACTTGTCTGCTCAAATAAGAAGTATATAAGAGACAACTTGGTGAAGGCAATATAGCATTGTCTAATTTATTTAAAGTACGAAC
>NZ_BAEX01000165.1 GCF_000246945.1 Myroides injenensis M09-0166 | reverse complement strand
GGTTTTTGGTCTGAAATTATCTACCAATATATTAATGTGATCTAAGTTGAGTGGTTGTTTCTGCAACTTGTCTTTGTTATCTTTTTCTTTTCAGGGTATTCTAAATTAGTGGTGTCTATTATAATTATATATTTTACGAATCTATAGTAGTCTTGTCACTAAAACTATAGTAATCTTATCACTAAATCTATAGTAATCTTATCACTAAATCTATTAGTAGTCTTATCTCTGAATCTATTCTTATTCTTATCACTGAATCTTTATTGATTGAGCGATAGTACATCAATTAGTCATTGTGTGTTAATTAGGATTTCTCTGAGGGGATTTGGAGTGGGTAGGGTAGGTTGTGTATATTAGTGAACCTTGTAGTGGTACTTAAATCGAAAGCCTTTTGTATTTATGTTGATTGGTTGTTTCTGCAGCTTGTCTTTGTTCTCTTTTTCTTTTCAGGGTATTCTAAATTAGTGGGGCTATTGTAATTATATAATTTATGAATCTATTTTTATTCTTATCACTAAATCTATTAGTAGTCTTATCTCTGAATCTATTCTTATTCTTATCACTGAATCTTTATTGATCGAGCGATAGTATATCAATTAATCATTGTGTACTAACTAGGATTTCTCTGGGGGGATTTGGCGAGGGGGTAGGTTGGGTATATTTCTAACTCTTGTAGTGGCATTTAAATCGAAAGCCTTTTATATTTATTTGTTTCTGCAATTTGTCTTTGTTCTCTTTTTCTTTTCAGGGTATTCTAAATTAGTGGTGTCTATTATAATTATATATTTTACGAATCTATAGTAGTCTTGTCACTAAAACTATAGTAATCTTATTACTAAATCTATTACTATTCTTACTCTTATCACTGTATCTTTATTGATTGTGATACTATATCAATTAATGATTGTGTGTTAATTAGGATTTCTCTGTGGGGCATTAGGAGAGGGTAGATTGCGTATATTTCTAACTCTAGCAGTGGTATTTAAATCGAAAGCTTTTTATATTATGTTGATTGGTTGTTTCTGAAGTTTGTCTTTGTTCTCTTTTCCTTGTTAGGGTATTCTAAATTAATGGGTCTATTGTAATTATATAATTTATGAATCTATAGTAGTCTTATCACTGAATCTATTTTTATTCTTATCACTGAATCTTTATTGATCGTGCTATAGTATATATCATTTAATGATTTTGTGTTAATTGGAATTTCTGTGGGTTATTAGGAGAGGGATACTACGTGT
>NZ_BAEX01000166.1 GCF_000246945.1 Myroides injenensis M09-0166 | reverse complement strand
CAGTTTTCTTTTTTAGAGGTAGTCCTTTACAATGCCCGCTAACGAAAAATGGTAGCCGTAGTTGCCGGATTTACAGCACTTTCGTATCAATTTAGCACTTCGGTTCGTTAAAAGCACCAAAGTATCAAGTTGGCACGAAAGCCGGCAATTATCGGCTACCATATGTTAGTGGCATTTATCATTTCATTATATTCATTTGCTTTAACGCATTTTTTGTTACATTAATTCTCGATGAAATAAAATCATCAACATTCAATCCGTCTGTCGGAATTACATTTGTTGCAAAAAAATAAACATTAGATTTTGTTTCAACATAACCAACAAACCAACCATTATATTTTTCTTCTATCGAACTTAATCCAGTCTTACCGCTTAAAATGTAATTTTCAGTTCGCTCAATTTCCATAATATTTTTGACAATCTTTATTGTCCTATCAGAAATTGGAAATTTTGAAAAATAGAATTTCCTCAAAAAGTCGATTTGTTGTTTTTGAGATATTTTTGAATTTCCTTCAAGCCAAAAATTGTCAATCGTTAAACTGTCAAAAATCATATTTTTATACTCAAATTTTTCTAAATATTCTTTCATTTTAATTGTTCCGATTTTCCTTGCAATTTCCTGATAGCAAGGAACACAGGAAATTCTAAAAGCATCTTTAAATGATAAATCTTTTTCCCAAATATCCATTTTTCTCTGCTCGCCATTCCATTTTAAAATAGTTGTATCATTTTCAATAATGCCTAATTCAACAGCAATTATAGAATTTGGAATTTTGAATGTTGATGCAGGTAATTTTCCGTTTTTAGCCCAATCAAAGTCATTTGAGTAAAAAGTATTCTTGTCGTTATCATAAATTAGAATTGAACCATTTACTTGAAAACTATCTAAAATTTTGTCAAAATCAGAAATTTCTGTTTCAATTATGTTTTTATTCGTTGTTGTGTTACAGCAAACAAATAAAAATATCATTGAAATAAAAACTACAAATAAAATATTTTTCATTTATTGTCTAATTATCGTTTGTTTTTGTTGCCACTAACGGGAAACGCATTGGCGAAGTGGCGGATAAATTGGACAAAAAGTTCAATTTAGCAGTGACGTAGCCGATGTGTTTCCACAGAAGCTAAATTATTAAAAAAAGCTGAATGTGGAACACATTCGGCGGAATAAAATGCACAAAAGTTGAGTTTGGCACTTAACCCGCCATTTTGCCAATGCGATGTTG
>NZ_BAEX01000167.1 GCF_000246945.1 Myroides injenensis M09-0166 | reverse complement strand
ATAGAAGTTACGATTTAATCTATGATCTGATTTAAGGTGCCCTATTACTGGTTCTATTGCCGCTCTTTTTTTGTGAGCGTTGCTTAATTTCTTGCGTTTGTAATAACTGTCTGATTTTTTGGGTGTTGATGGGATTAGTATTTCTGTGTCACCTACTTGCTTTTTGCCTCGATAACCACGATCAACTTTTGCTACTTTAGGAACCTTACCTGTTAGTCTATTTACTTGTTCTAATGCAGCTTCTAATGTATGACCGTCATATTCATTACGGAACCCAAGAGCTCCTACTATTACTCCTGAGTCTGTTTTGACAAAGGAAGCTTTATTCCCAAATTCATATTTCTTATGCTCTTTACCTTTTGAGATACAGCATACTGCTTGTTCATGTAAGGAATAAATTTTACCTGTTGTATTCCTTTTTTGAGACAATACTCTTTTAAATATTTCTAATGTTGGATAGTGTAGGGAATTTGGGGCTAACTTTCTTTCTAATTCTCTTACAAGTCTTCCTGCTATTGTTTTTATTTTTCTATCTGCCTTCCTTGCTTTTGCACTATTCTTAGGATGATTTCTAAAGCGTTGAAAGGTTGCTAATTTCTTTAAAGTTTGTGTATAAGTCTGTCTGACTTTTACGTTTTCTTGTTCTGCTATTTGCTTGCATTTTTTTATAATCTTATTGTGAAGCTTTGCATCTGTTGGGTAGGTAATATTTTTTTCTTGAACAGTTGTATCTATATTCACATTGTCATCATCATTGTCTTTTTCATTGACACGGATACTTTCTTTTAAAATTAACTCCACTCCTGATTCGCCTATCCTATTTCTGAAATGCACTAACTCTGAGGCTTCACATGGAGATCCTGTAGCGAAAGATACTTCTCCACAAAAATATTGATAATAGGCGTTTTCACTCCATTGAACCACGACCATTTCATCTGATACATTACGGATATGTTTTAACATTAAAAGCCCAACCATTAATCTAATAGGTTTTGCTGGACGACCTTTTCCACTACTATACAACGGTGAAAATGCTTGCTCAAAAACATTCCAATCTATTTTATTAGCCAACTTGTATAAGCCGTGTTTTCGATCTAAGATCTCTTCAAAAGTTGATAAAAAACTCACTTGATTAGGGTTTTTATTGTGTGCTAACATTGTAATAAATTTGCAAGGTTTATATACTAAATATACTAAAACTTGCAATA
>NZ_BAEX01000168.1 GCF_000246945.1 Myroides injenensis M09-0166 | reverse complement strand
GAAAACGTTAAGCGAAAGACGTTCTAGCAACACTTAAATTTTTATTTGGCATATTATTTGAACAAAACCAAGATGGAAACCAAATTATGATTGATATTTTGAACTAGTATAAGGAGTGAGCGTTTTGAAGGTAAGTATATTGGTTGCGTTGATTATTACTTCAATTATTCTCGCTTCAGTTGGAATCATATCAGTATATAGACCAAAGATAATCGGAACAGAATTTGTTTGGAATAAATCTAGCAGATTCTATGTGCTGAAGCCTATTGAGCCAACGAATAACTTCTATCTCCGCTATATAAAGATAATCGGAGTCGGATTTATATTATCAGGTTTGATATTATTGATGATTTCAATAATCTATTTCTTTAATCCGTCTATACTAGAAATAACATGATTAAGATATAAAAAGGCTTCATATTTATAAGAGATCAGTACAAAGGTGGACGACAAAATGATAATACAGATGAATAAGGAAACTGTTGAAATAGTAAGCAAACTGGCAAATAAATTATGGTCAGAAGCTGACTATAATGATTTGTATGAGGATTTCCAAGAGATTATTGATAAAAATGATGAGATTTGCTTATTAATATATGAAAATGGAATTCCAGTTGGATTTATACATGCTTCAACGAGATATGATTATGTTGAGGGAAGCCAAGGTTCTCCTGTCGGATATATTGAAGGAATATATGTTGAAGACAACCATAGAAGAAAAGGGTATTCAAAAAGATTGGTAAAAGAAGTTGAAAAATGGGCAAAAAATAAAGGCTATTCCGAACTGGCATCAGATTGTGAACTGGAAAATGAGGACAGCATTGCATTCCATAAAGGTGTAGATTTTGCAGAAGCAAACCGGATAGTATGTTTTATTAAGGAAATATAGACAGCGGCGTTAAGGCAGGAACGTCCTTCGCTTAACTTCGAACTTACGCCATTGCCCGGTTGTCACGCCTTTTGCGGTGAGACTTTGCAAAAGTCCCGCCAAGTCCATTCCTTCGGAACTGGACAGGCAACGGCGTAAGTTCGCCTCTCGTTGTACGACATAAGTAAAACCGAACCAAACAAAATGAAAGTCAGAGAAGAAAAGTTAAGAACAATTATAGAATGGTCGGAGAAAAACGAAGATGTAAGAGATACTACGTGT
>NZ_BAEX01000169.1 GCF_000246945.1 Myroides injenensis M09-0166 | reverse complement strand
CCGTTGCTGTGTAAAAGTCATAGGTTGCTTTTGCAATGTCCGCTATAATTTTTTCGTTAGTGTCAAAATTTTCTTTTGATTCACTTACAAAAACACTGATGATAAAGTGTTCGCCATTCGGTAAAAAAACAATTCCTATATTGTTTACAGCGGCAGTAATTCCTGTTTCTTTGTTTGTTCCAGACGAACCTGTTTTATGAGCAACAACTGTCCCTTCGGGTAATTGTCCCTTAATTCGGTTATTACCGGTTGTGGTCTCTTTATTTGTCTTCCAAAAAAAGTCATAACTGCTTTTTGAAAGCAAGTTGTTTTTATTGTCATAAAATAATTTAAGCGTTTGGCTTGCCGCTTTCGGTGTAGTCCAATTCTGAAACATATTTTCCCACTTTGACTGCATATCTTCTTCGTTGAATGTAATCTGTATATCATTTATGCCACTTTTCTTAATATACTCTTCAACCGTTTTAGGTGTTCCAATTAGTCGTATTAATACATCGCAAGCAGTATTGTCGCTGTGTGAGACAGAATATTGAATTAGTCTTTCAATAGTAAAGATTCCGCCATTAGGATTTTCGTCTCTAAGTGGACTCCAAAAATCTTCTGGTAAAAGTTCATCTTTTCGAATCTCAATTTTCTGGTCTAATGAAAGTTTCCCCTTGTCAATTTCCGACAATACAGCTAATGCTATATGGAACTTAAATACACTTTGCATAGGGAATCGCCTGTCTCCGTGTAGCGAAAGTGTGTCTTTCCCATTGTTCCCAATTATTGAAACTCCAACTACTGCATTTTTGTCGGATAATATTTGCTCAATTTTATTTCTAAGCAAGTCGGTCTTGTCGGATTGTGTTTTACAACTTGTTACGAGTAATAAAAGCAAAACTGTTAATTGAAGAAGTCTATTCATTTTTTGTTTACGGTATGTCCTTTAAAATTGCCACCAACGGAAAAAGTATTGGCGAAGGACGGGCTACTGCTAACACAAAATGTAAGTGAAAACCATCCTGAGCAAAAACTTTTTTCGTTTTGCTAAAATACTAAAAAAAGTAAAACGAAAAAGTTTTTTGCGAATTTTGTTAACTGAATTCTCAAAGACAATATTCACCCCGTCTTTTGCCAATACACTGTTG
>NZ_BAEX01000170.1 GCF_000246945.1 Myroides injenensis M09-0166 | reverse complement strand
ATTGCTTAATAATTCTAAAGTTCATCATCTTTCTTTTCTTTATGATGATGCTTTTTATCCTTTTTAGGTTTATTTTCGTTAGAAGTTAATTCTTTCATCTTACTACTTGCAGCGAATGAAGCAATCATATTTGTAAGCATATCAGATGCTGCTGAAGGCGCATTAGGAAGCAAAATAAGATTAGAATTAGTCTCTGCTCCAACAGATTGTAATGTATCATAATGTTGAGTAACAACAATCAAAGCAGACGCTTCTTGTGAATTAATTCCAACACCATTTAGAACATCAACACTTTCTACAAGTCCTTGTGCTATTTCTCTTCGTTGATCTGCAATACCCTGACCTTGTAAACGTTTAGATTCAGCTTCCGCTTTAGCTTTTGCAACAATACGTATGCGACTTGCCTCTGCTTCATACTCTGCAGCCACTTTTTCACGATCTGCGGCATTAATTCTGTTCATAGCATTCTTAACCTGTATATCTGGGTCAATGTCTGTAATAAGCGTATTAATGATGTCATAACCATATGTGGTCATTGCTTCATTTAATTCTCTTTTTACGGCTACTGCAATATTATCTTTTCTTTCAAAGACATCATCAAGAATAAGTTTTGGTACTTCTGCTCTAACCACATCAAATACATAAGAAGTAATTTGATCATGTGGATATTCTAATTTATAAAATGCGTCGTAAACACGATCAGGAATAACTCTAAACTGAACAGAAACTTTCAATTTCACAAATACATTGTCTTTCGTTTTTGTCTCAATAAGTACATCCAATTGTTGAATTCTTAAATTTACTACTCCAGAAATTCGATCAACAAAAGGAATCTTTAGTTGTAAACCTGAGTGACGTATGCTATTAAACTTACCAAAACGCTCAATAATTGCAGAAGATTGTTGTTTCACTGTAAAAAAACCAAGAAACAGTAAAACTACTGCTACAACAATAATAATAATAGTTGGTGCCATAATTTAGTTATTTATAATATCTATAAAATAACAAAAAATAAACTAAAAAAGCGACATTAATAATAATATATTTCCAAGTTAACATATAACC
>NZ_BAEX01000171.1 GCF_000246945.1 Myroides injenensis M09-0166 | reverse complement strand
ATATAATGCTTATTACCAGCTGCATCAATTGAATACAATACATCTCCTTTACTTAAATCATTTGGATCCATTGGACCGTAGTAAACGTTACCGTATGTTTTTGCTTTTTCACCTGGAGTTACTGGCGTTACAGGTTTTTCTCCTCCTCCTGGAATAGTAGTACCTCCGTCACCATCACCTCCTGGATTATTAACAATACTTATAATTTTTTCTTTTATCGCTGGATTAGTTATTGAAGTTAACACATCCGAAGTAACGTCGATATAATATGGTGCGTTCTTATCTTCTCCAAAATATGTGTAATAAATTTTACCTTTCGCACTAAGGTCTGTAGGTTTAGTTGTTGGTCTAGCAACTGCTGCATTTTCACCATCACCAATACTCTTTTCTAAGTAAGTCTTTGTCTCTAAATTATTTATATCAAACGCAGTTTTAGAATCACCTGTACCAACTTCCAAAATCCATTCAGGGTTCTCTGTAGTACCTTTATTAACAATAGTTACTGCTCCTTCAATATTGTTAATAATTTTAGTTATTTCCTCTTTGTTGTTTTCTATAATTCTTTCAAACTCCTTACTTACTACACCTAAAACTTTAATTTCTTCACCATACTCTACTGTAATTTTACTCTCAACTTCAGTTTTTTTAGTGTCAGTATCATCAATGAATTTCTGAATAGCTGCTTCATTAAAGTAATAAAGTGCTGTTTCATTTTTAGGGGAAGCCTCTGAACCTTTATTAACTGTAAATTCCTTAATAAAAGTATTTGTTTCTTGACCTCTAATTAAATCAGCTACATCAATTGGTGATTCTATCGGTTTTCCATCTGATCCTTTAACAATAGTTACTATTGTACCAGGCGCTCCATCTTTTCCAGGTTTGTAAATTACAGTGCTACCTCCTGTACCTTCTGAACCTTTACCATTTTCAACCTCAATAGTAGTAATACGATCAAGTATTGAATCTGTTAATGTAGAAGAAACTATTTTTTCCCACTTAGTACCATCCCAGAAATAAAATCCTTCAACCAAACCTT
>NZ_BAEX01000172.1 GCF_000246945.1 Myroides injenensis M09-0166 | reverse complement strand
GTACGACGTAGTTATGTTTTGGGTTTTAGTCCAGCTAAATATTTTCGTATGTCATTTTCTAATTTATCCGGGTATTTGTACTCTAATTTTTTTGACAATTCAGTTCCTATTTCTGAAACTAAATCAGTCATTGAAAATAGAGCAGTCCAATTTTCCTTTATATTGCTCCCTGAAAATGTTTGTTCTGTTTTAGCCCACATTTCCTGGTTAAGATACTTTTTGAAAAGTCGTCCATATTTATTGGTCGTTATGTTCCAATTGTGTTCACTTGCAATGTGCCATTCAATTAAAGGAATTAAATATTCTGTGCGAATAACGGTTTCCGACATAAATTTCGCATAGAATATTTCATCTCTCACAAGACACTTTGCCACGTAAGTTGTGTCCCACCAAAAATCGTTTATTAGATTTTGAAACTCTTTTTCAGACGGTTTTTTGATAATGGAAATTTGATAAGTTGGTTTCAGCATTTGCTTTGTAATACCATCTTTATCAATTAAAATTTTATAACCAATATCCCAATCTTCTGGTAATTCTTTCTCTTGCGTTTCCTTTATAAATTTTGATTTGCTGTAAAGTTTAAAATCTACTTTCACACCGTCTTCATAAAGTAGCATTTTCATTGCGTGTTTATGGTTAAAACAACTTTCGTCTTCTTCAATCATAGCAATTGGATTTCCGAATTTAAGCGTCCAGCTTTTGTCTGAAATGTAATTTGTATTATCCTCAAAAACAAATTCAATGTCTAAATCACTAAATTCGTCAACAAGTGCTAAAGGATTTACAAGTGAACTTGTCAGAAGAAGAACTCTTACATCTTCGTTTTTCTCCGACCATTCTATAATTGTTCTTAACTTTTCTTCTCTGACTTTCATTTTGTTTGGTTCGGTTTTACTATGTCGTACAACGAGAGGCGAACTTACGCCGTTGCCTGTCCAGTTCCGAAGGAATGGACTTGGCGGGACTTTTGCAAAGTCTCACCGCAAAAGGCGTGACAACCGGGCAATGGCGTAAG
>NZ_BAEX01000173.1 GCF_000246945.1 Myroides injenensis M09-0166 | reverse complement strand
AGTAATATTGGCAATAATAAGCCTATCAAAGAGCTTATCACCAAAGTACCTTCTATTAAGTTTATAAACGAATTCATCTAAGTACGCTTGAAGATATTTTCGTTTAATTTTATGGTAATTTCCTAGTAGATTTCTTTTGGCATTACTGATAGCTATATGTACCCATTTAAGAGTTTCTTTTGTTGTTTGTTCTGATGATTTTTCAGTGATATGTATCTGCACAAAATCTGAAATATCTACATAAGAAGTACTCTTGTCAGTTAAGACAATACTACTTTCATGAATATTTTTCTTAATCATTTCATTAACACCTTCAGCTTTATGATCTTCTAAAACAACAGCTTTAAAAAAGCGTACATGATTTTGTTTTTTACTTGTTTTTATGTCCTCTAAAACTGTACTTTCTGCCATAATTGCAACATTTTGGACACCTGTAGAGCCACGACCACTTTTTGTTTTAGACTTCTCTATTTCAGATGTTTCTACTTTAAAATACCCCTCATCCATCTCTAACATTCCTTCTAAAATATATTTGCTATCTCTATTGCCCATTGCCTTGCGAAGTTTATGTACCATTGCCCATACTGGTTCATATCTTTTTAGTCCTAATTGCTTCTGAATTTCTAAAGTAGAAAAGCCTTTTTTAGTCGCTGTCATTAAGAACATTGTTTTATACCATATTAGAAAAGATAGCTTAGAATGTTCCATTATTGTTCCACTTTTTAAAGTCATACGAGAACGACATTTCTTACATTCATAACTCCATCTACTTTGAATCCAATAGTGGGTATCATGACCACATCTTTGACACGTTACACCTAATTTGTCGCGTTGTTCTTTAAAGTGTAAACGGCATGCTTCTTCACTTGTAAATTCGGCTGAAAAGGTAAATAGATTGGCCATATAATTTCTCTCTTTTATACTACAAATATAGCATTATGTCATCAAACGGAGATACATTT
>NZ_BAEX01000174.1 GCF_000246945.1 Myroides injenensis M09-0166 | reverse complement strand
ACTGTATTGTAGTCAAAGCAGTTATCTTAGATAATATTCTAGTTCTATATCCCTCAAAGGATTTAGCATAATTACGTCTAATCATAAATTGATCACATAATTGAGAGAATAAGGTTTCTATTCTTTTTCTTCCTTTTTGGTATAAAAAGAATTGAGGCTTATAGTCAAGTTGATTTTTTCTTTTAGGAGTACTTAACTCAATATTAGCAGTCTCAAATAAATCTAATTGTACCTTGCTTGACAAATAACCTTTATCTCCAATTAACACACAATCATTCATTTGATGTTTTACATCTTCTAAATAATTGATATCGTGTACAGAAGCTTTAGTTAAATCTATACTATGAAAAACACCTTCGAATGAACAAACTGCATGTAGTTTATATCCGTAAAAATGCATCGATTGAGAGGCGCAATAGCCTTGATTTGGAGAAGTAGCGTATTGTTCTTTACAAATTTTAGCTCTATTACTTCTGGATAGTTTACAAACCTCTAATGGCATACTATCAATAATAAAATGGGTTTGATTATTATTTAGTAATCCTGATATTTTAGTCCTTAGAGCTTCAATATGAAAAAATAAACGACGTTTTCTTCTATTATAAACACTACGTTCTATTTTGTGTTGTAATTCTTTAGGTAAAAGTGTAAACAAATAATTCTCACTATCTATACCAAGGTATTCTGCTGTTAAGCAAATACTTATTAATTCCAGATCACTTAGTCTTGGTTTGCGTCTTTGATAAGAAAGTAAAGTATTTTCACTAATTGACTGTAAAACTTCTAATATTCTTTTGTAATTTGCAAGCAAGTTGTCCATAGGTAAGTTTTTGGGTAGGATCTTAAATTTACTGCTTATTATAAGCATGGGCAACTTTTTTTACTACCTATTCATAATGCACAACGGGTATT
>NZ_BAEX01000175.1 GCF_000246945.1 Myroides injenensis M09-0166 | reverse complement strand
ACTGTATTGTAGTCAAAGCAGTTATCTTAGATAATATTCTAGTTCTATATCCCTCAAAGGATTTAGCATAATTACGTCTAATCATAAATTGATCACATAATTGAGAGAATAAGGTTTCTATTCTTTTTCTTCCTTTTTGGTATAAAAAGAATTGAGGCTTATAGTCAAGTTGATTTTTTCTTTTAGGAGTACTTAACTCAATATTAGCAGTCTCAAATAAATCTAATTGTACCTTGCTTGACAAATAACCTTTATCTCCAATTAACACACAATCATTCATTTGATGTTTTACATCTTCTAAATAATTGATATCGTGTACAGAAGCTTTAGTTAAATCTATACTATGAAAAACACCTTCGAATGAACAAACTGCATGTAGTTTATATCCGTAAAAATGCATCGATTGAGAGGCGCAATAGCCTTGATTTGGAGAAGTAGCGTATTGTTCTTTACAAATTTTAGCTCTATTACTTCTGGATAGTTTACAAACCTCTAATGGCATACTATCAATAATAAAATGGGTTTGATTATTATTTAGTAATCCTGATATTTTAGTCCTTAGAGCTTCAATATGAAAAAATAAACGACGTTTTCTTCTATTATAAACACTACGTTCTATTTTGTGTTGTAATTCTTTAGGTAAAAGTGTAAACAAATAATTCTCACTATCTATACCAAGGTATTCTGCTGTTAAGCAAATACTTATTAATTCCAGATCACTTAGTCTTGGTTTGCGTCTTTGATAAGAAAGTAAAGTATTTTCACTAATTGACTGTAAAACTTCTAATATTCTTTTGTAATTTGCAAGCAAGTTGTCCATAGGTAAGTTTTTGGGTAGGATCTTAAATTTACTGCTTATTATAAGCATGGGCAACTTTTTTTACTACCTATTCATAATGCACAACGGG
>NZ_BAEX01000176.1 GCF_000246945.1 Myroides injenensis M09-0166 | reverse complement strand
GTGTAATTTTTGAACGTTTTTGTGATTTTATACCCGCTATATTTTGCATATTTTTTCTTGTAGGCGGTTGGATTGAATACGTTATTTATAGAGCGTAGTTTTTGACTCTTTTGTGATTTGATAAGCGATATAGTTAGAATATTTTTTCCGTTATAGAAAGTATGAAAATTGAGGGATATGATTTTTGTAATTTTCGTCTTTTTTTAATATTCTGAACAAAATAAAAACTAGTGTACTTTTTTTTCATATCTGAAAATATATCTAATTAAATTAGAGCATCTTAGTCTTAAAACAATTTATTGTCTTAAAATTAAAATGCTTGTCAAAGCTTGTATTCATAAGCGCTAGAGCAAAATCCTTCAACAGTTCTTCAACATTTCCCCAAGATTGCTCTATATAGAAGGCTATTTGTTGAAGGAATCTTGAAGAACTGTTGAAGCCTTGTTGAGATAATCATATCCGCTATAGTAATTAAGGCGTTTATGGATTACTTGATTTCACATTTCATTTTTAGCACTTTTATTCAAAAAGATTTTAAATAATTTAAATGATTAGCGTTCGTAAAGTTTAAAAGAAATTGCTGCTCTGAGTCTGATGATTGATCATACGATAAAGTCATCTTGATTTTTTAGTTTTCTCAAATTTCTTTGTCCCTTCTTTACTTTTATAAAAGTCAAGAGTACGGAAAAGTAAATTTGAGAGTTTTTTTTATACTTGCCATGATTTGCGTATTCGTTTAATTCTTCTGATATTTTTTGTTTATCGCAAATACGAAAGGTGTTTTCTATACTTTCCGTAATTTGCGTATTCGTTTAATTCTTCTGATAATTTTTGTTTATCGCAAATAGGCAA
>NZ_BAEX01000178.1 GCF_000246945.1 Myroides injenensis M09-0166 | reverse complement strand
TTTCTGAACTGACAAAACTTTTTTTTAAAATATTTCTATTTATTTTTTCAAGCCTTATCAAATCATCAGTTATTACTGAAGCGGACTGCAAAGATAACACCTTATTTTAATTCCTTCCAAATTTATTTTTATTAAATTTCTCTGAAATTATAAGCGCCATTCTGCTTCTCAATTCTTGTTTATGATCGTCTGCCTCTAGAGCCGTAGATTACTTCTCTAATGCGGATGCAAAAGTAGCACCTTTTTCACTACTTCCAAACTTTTAATCCCTTATTTTTTCACTTATCACCACATTATTTCTTAACTATTTATTATTGATACTTTTACACAGTAAACTTTTTTTAGTTTTATTTTATTGTTTGCTTTATTATGTAAGATCTCTCTATATATAAGAGAATACACAGCTGTAATTCTAAAATGATACTCTTGTATTTATCTTTCCCATTTGATAAAATGTCTTTATTTCAAATACACACCTTTATAATAGCTAATTTTTAAAGCTCTATCTTTTTATAGTCTAACTATTATAAAGTGAAAGACCATAATCTATTTTATACATACAAGAATGCACTTCATTATCTATATAGCCACTATAGTATAAATCAGATTCTATTTAATACCCCTGTAACGCCCTTTCAATAAATAAATCTAAAAATCACAGTAATTTCAAACCAATATTGAAAAACTGCACTTTAAAAGAGATTGTAATAAAAACTAAGTATAAAAAAAAAGCATTTCAATATAAAGAACAATAATCAATCTGTATTTCCCTTTTAATAAATATATTTAATAGGACTCTTATCGGA
>NZ_BAEX01000179.1 GCF_000246945.1 Myroides injenensis M09-0166 | reverse complement strand
ACTTTAATAATGAAGATATGATCCAGTATTCTTCATATACTAAGTATTTGTCAATTATGCTAAATTCTATAAGTAATGAAGCAGAAATGGACTTCGATCCAGAAAGTAAATTTGATAAAAATATTGAGAAATTAAATATAGTCGATACTTTAATTAAAAATGAAAAAGTACGAAATACAATATTTGACAATATTACTTTTATTTATCTTTTAGAAGATCAGAATTTGAATAATAATGACAAATTCTTAGAGCGTTATTTTCAACTTTCGACAGACAAAAGCAAGCATAGTGAAATCATACAAATACAAGAAGCAGTGCAGAATTTAAAATATTCACAACGCCTGCCAGAAGTAGACTTAGTAGATACTAATAATAATCCAGTCAGTATCAATAAAATAATTAAGAAGCCAACGTTAATGTTTGTATGGACTAAAAATAGTTTGGGTCACGCAGATGGAGCTCATCGCAGAGCTATTCAAATGTTAAACAACAACCCAGACATACAAATAGTTTCTGTTTGTATAGACGGCGAACAAAATGAATGGGTAGATTTCGTTTCTAATTATAAACACCAGAACTTAATAGAATTGAGATCAACAGATTTCAAAAAAATGAAAGACAAGTGGATTATCACAAAAATACAAAGAAGTATGATTCTTAACTCAGATGGAACGATAAACAATGCTTTCGTAAATATATTTGATAGAAATATAGACAAGCAAATTCGTTAATCAACTTGAAAATATAAAAA
>NZ_BAEX01000180.1 GCF_000246945.1 Myroides injenensis M09-0166 | reverse complement strand
TCGCTTCATCAACAGTTGAGTTAAAAATCAAAAGACTTTTAGTATTTTCTACACCCGTTTGTAATTTTTGTTCTTTATCAGTTAAAGCTACTCGTGGGATTAATACCCCTTTATCTGTTGCAGTAATTTCTAAAGCCGCAGCTGGATTTACTTTTTTTGTACCAATACCTACCCCAGGTTTTTGAGCAAAAGCTCCTATACTAAAAGCTATCGCTAATAATGTGATTATATTTTTTTTCATGTTTTTCTTATTAAAAGTTAAATAAAGTAAGTTAATCTATTAATTAATCCCCATTACCTGGTGCTGGCGTATTATTCGTAGTAGGTTCTTTAGTAGATACATACTCAATAATCACATCATAATCTCCTATTGGTAATGTTGAATACATTGACCCAACACCAAATTTAAATGTTAGTTTTCCACCTTCAAATTTCACATCAGTTACAGTTGACATAACTAATTGACCATCTTTCTTCAATATTTGCACACTTAATAATCTTGCAAAATCCTCTGGCTCAAAGGCAACATTAAGTTCACTATTATATGGTAAAGAAGTCGTACCAGGCGATGCAACTTTTGCTTCTTTAATTAATTTAAATACTTTCTTACCTGCTATTAATTCACCAGTCTCTGCAGCTGTATCTTTAACAACTTTAACAGTAGTAATTTCTTTAATTTTATCAACAACTTTAGGATTATTAGTTATTTCATTAATAACATTTTGAGAAATATCT
>NZ_BAEX01000181.1 GCF_000246945.1 Myroides injenensis M09-0166 | reverse complement strand
ATTTATTGTGTTAAAAAATGTTTTTAGGTTAGTATATTATATAAAATTCACTTTTATCTTGATTTAAATTCCATAAAATATTCTTTTTTTAGTTCTGTAGCTTCTTCTTATTATTGATAAAATGTGACTTATGTTCTGTTAATATTGAATTATTTACAAAATTATGTAATTTTATTGAAGTATTATTTGATATTTATGATATTGTGTATCGTAATAATTTAATTTTATATTAATTTGTGTTTAATAATCTTTTTTTATATACATTTGTAATGTTAACAAAAACTATAAATAGTGTTTAATTATCTAAAAAGGATTTGTTATTTATTAGTTTTTTGTGAAAACAAAAAATTTTTGAGAAATATGTATAATAAAAAAGTAATTAAAGGATGAAAAAGAAAATTACAACTTTGTTTTTATTGGCACTAGGTGCTTCAGTGTATGCACAAACACCAGGTGTAGGTATTGGTACTCCACTACCAGATCAATCAGCTATGCTAGATATCTCTGCAACAGATAAAGGGGTATTAATCCCGCGAGTAGATTTAACTGATAAAGAACAAAAATTACAAACGGGTGTAAATAATACTAAAAGTCTTTTAGTCTATAACACAGGTAAAAAAGTTGGAGACGATG
>NZ_BAEX01000182.1 GCF_000246945.1 Myroides injenensis M09-0166 | reverse complement strand
GCTTTGCGTTCGGGCGGGTTTCGGAGCACAAAACTGTCAACCTGCACTGAACTTGAATAGAAGCACAAAGCTCCAAGTGATACGTCACCCCGCCTGACGCAAAACCCGTGTTAGCGGGTCGTTGTTCTTGTTTACTTTTCACTGTCAAGAGTTAATTTGTAATAGAAATGTCGCACTTTCTCTTCTTCTGTCGGATTTGTAAGACGGTAGAAATCAAGAGCATAATTGTCAACTTCATCTGCTTGCACAAAAACTTCTTCAAATCCCTTTTCTTTGAAATATTGATTTGTAAACGCTATTAACTTTCGCCCCACGCCTTTTCTTTGGTAATTCGTCAATACTGCAAGGTCATATATATAGGCTAATGGTTTATCTGAATAGTACTGGTCAAGCACATAAACTGTCAGCCCACCTATAACTTTATTGTTTGCCCTAGCCGTAACTACATAAAAGGTTTCTTGGTTTAATAGTTTCTGTAAGTGCAATTCACTTGGCAAATTGAAATTTTTCATTTCAAATACATTTTCAAAAATAACTATTAAGTCCTTGAACTCTTTAATATTGTCAGATTGTAGTATTTGCAATTCTAAGTTCATACATTTCT
>NZ_BAEX01000183.1 GCF_000246945.1 Myroides injenensis M09-0166 | reverse complement strand
ATATTGAACTCAAACATCTCGATTTCGATAGAAAACTCCTTCATATCGTTCAAAGTAAAGGGAAGAAGGATCGTTATGTTCCACTTTCGGATCATATCATTCGAGGGATTAAAAAATATATTTCAGTTGAACATCCTACTACATTTTTATTTACAGGAAACACTAAAGATGTCAAAGGATTTGATTCGCGTTATAGCCAACGTGGCGTTCAATGGGCGATTCAATCGGTTTGTAAAAAGGCTGGAATTTTAAAAGATGTACACACGCATACCTTGCGCCACAGTTATGCTACCCATTTGTTGGAAGATGGTGTAAATATTCTTCAGGTTCAGAAACTGATGGGGCACGAGCGCATCGAAACTACGATGGAATACTTGCATGTTTGTCAGCTCGAAAACCAAAAAGTACACAGTCCAATTGATACCGTTTTTGCGCTATGCAGCCGAAATGGGAAGTAGCCGATGTGCTGAGAAAAGTCGATTTGTCCAACCAAAACTTTACCATTCATCAAGAAAAAACACTCA
>NZ_BAEX01000184.1 GCF_000246945.1 Myroides injenensis M09-0166 | reverse complement strand
TTTAGATGTTTCAGTTCAGCAGGTTTGCCTCCTATAAAGGATACTATGTCTTCAACATAGTGGGTTGCCCCATTCGGATATCTACGGATCAATTCGTGTGTGCCGATCCCCGTAGCTTTTCGCAGCTTATCACGTCCTTCTTCGCCTCTGAGAGCCTAGGCATTCCCCATACGCTCTTATTTTGCTTATGTGCTTACAAATCTGTTACGATTCGTACTTTCTATATTTTTTAATATATTTTTTCTTTCTAACTTTTGTTAGTTAAGTTGTTTCAATATGTCAATGAACCTTTGGATTGTTATATCCTTGTGGAGAATATCGGAGTCGAACCGATGACCTCCTGCGTGCAAGGCAGGCGCTCTAGCCAGCTGAGCTAATCCCCCATAGTACAGATAATAGTGTTATCTCTATCCTTAATCGGTTGGGGATAACGCAACCTCTAGTATTTCCTTTTTATAAACAAGTATG
>NZ_BAEX01000185.1 GCF_000246945.1 Myroides injenensis M09-0166 | reverse complement strand
GTTTATTACTTTTGCATTCGCTTTGAAAGACAAGTGATAGAAATAAGAAGAATACGTTCATAGACATATTGGATTGACAGCATACAAATAAGAGAGTAAGGGAATCGTAAGATTTCGAATATAACCTTGAGTCCAAGATACAAACAAAATACGATGAAGAGTTTGATCCTGGCTCAGGATGAACGCTAGCGGCAGGCCTAACACATGCAAGTCGAGGGGTATAGATAGCTTGCTATCTAGAGACCGGCGCACGGGTGAGTAACGCGTATGCAACCTACCTTATACAGGTGAATAGCCCGGAGAAATTCGGATTAATGCACCATGGTTTAATTTTGTGGCATCTCAAGATTAATAAAGATTTATCGGTATAAGATGGGCATGCGTATCATTAGCTAGTTGGTGTGGTAACGGCATACCAAGGCAACGATGATTAGGGGTCCTGAGAGGGAGATCCC
>NZ_BAEX01000186.1 GCF_000246945.1 Myroides injenensis M09-0166 | reverse complement strand
GGATCAAGTGCAAAAGTTGGGGACTAAGCAAAAAGTTTGGTCAATCTAAAAAGAAAGAATTTCTTATCTCTGACCCCTCTATACATCATACGGAAGTATTTAATTTTCGCATTAAATGATTCAGCTGAAGCATTTGTACTTCTATTATTAAAGTAATTAATAATTTCGTTATAGTGTATATTAAAAGTCTTTAAAACAGTATTAAAATGTTTGATAGAAGCCTTGTCAATATCATTAAACCAATGAGCAAGCTTAGTCATAGCAATTTCTTTATCTATTTTTAGATTATATATATTTCTGAGCTTATTAGTTAGCAAATACGCTTGTTTAATCTCAGGGTATAAATCAAATAATATTTTAGCTCTTTCTTGTTGGTCTGTTGTCCAATTAATTTGGTTTTTATAAAGTAGTGAACGAGAGCGGACTAAAAGTTTTTTTTTAGTATCTCCA
>NZ_BAEX01000187.1 GCF_000246945.1 Myroides injenensis M09-0166 | reverse complement strand
TTGCAGAAGGAACACGAATGACTACTGAGTTTTCGGAGTTCTTAAAAAAAATTAGCCGATACTAAGATACTTAGCTGTAAAGCCATTGGTGAATTATTTGGTGTTAAAGGAGAGAAATTTCAACGTCAATACAAACATAAAACCAGTGGTTTTAAACAATGGGATCAACAAGAACACGCACAAGATTGGCTACTTTATCCTGAAAATATAACTAGTCAACTATCCATAGATGAAGTATGTCTATCAATGGGAGAATTGTATACTGTACTGACTTCTAAAGCAGGTAAAGGTAACAAGAGAACTATTGTAGCGATAATTAAAGGAACAAAGTCAGATACTATAATAAAGCATCTATCTAAACTACCTAAGAGGCTTAGAGATAAAGTTACTGAGATTACTTTAGATATGGCGGGATCTATGAAACAAATCGCTAAGATACTACGTGT
>NZ_BAEX01000188.1 GCF_000246945.1 Myroides injenensis M09-0166 | reverse complement strand
TGCTTACTTAGTAGAACACTTCAATATTACTAAAATAGAAGAATTAGAGACCAAAGTACATATCTACTTTGAAGAAAAGAATGATTATGGAAATCAGTGTCCTGAGAGACAATTGATTTCTAAAGGTTTCCATAGTATGATTACCATTGAAGACTTTCCGTTACGAGGTAAATCAGTAAAACTACATGTGCAACGTCGCCGTTGGACGGATAAACAAACAGGAGAAATTATATCACGCGATTGGAATATCATTGCAGAAGGAACACGAATGACTACTGAGTTTTCGGAGTTCTTAAAAAAAATTAGCCGATACTAAGATACTTAGCTGTAAAGCCATTGGTGAATTATTTGGTGTTAAAGGAGAGAAATTTCAACGTCAATACAAACATAAAACCAGTGGTTTTAAACAATGGGATCAACAAGAACAC
>NZ_BAEX01000189.1 GCF_000246945.1 Myroides injenensis M09-0166 | reverse complement strand
AACTAAACCTTCGGTAGCTTTTCCATTAGAAATCATATATTTAGGGTATTAAAATTCAAAATTATGGTAACTAAAAAAAATCTCCAGAGGAGTTAAGAGCAAACAAATACCTGAATCGCGCTTGTAGTGAAATTAATGGTTTCTCTGAACTTCTGCAACGATTCGAACGAAATATTTCTATTCTAGGTCGAAGTAAACGCACGTTCGATAATTATTCACGCCATGTAGCTGCCATGGCACTTCATTTTGGCTGTTTACCTACCGAATTAGATCCCGAACAGGTTAAAGATTATCTTTTTGAACTACAACAACGTTCCAATTCTCCTTCTCAATCGTATTTTAAACACACGGTTTACGGTCTTCGATTCCTTTTAAAAACTGAAAATCTATCGTACGATTATCTTCATTTGCCATCTATTCCTAAA
>NZ_BAEX01000190.1 GCF_000246945.1 Myroides injenensis M09-0166 | reverse complement strand
ATGTTGTGAAAACAAACTATTACTTTGTTTTTTTTCTCTTCATTTTCCTTTGGAAGTAAAAAACCTAAGCGCATGCCTCTAAGCATCTTCTTTACAAAATTCCAAAAAAAACTTATGTTGCCCAAATATAGTTCCAATACATACTAACAAGACTTTATAAACTGGTAATATTAAAACAATATAAAGAATCCAATAAGGAACTGGATGCATTACTCCTCTTTCAATTCCTAACCAAGATAAGATAGGCTTTGAAATAAAAGCCGCTGTTGAACCAGTTATTGCAAACACAATAAAAATAATCAGTAACTGAAAATTAGATGTTACCCCCCAACGTTGTTTTAACTTTTCCATTATTTAATATAATTCTAAACAAAAGTAATCCTTTTATAACTACTATAAAACTAAAAATCACATAAATAAAAA
>NZ_BAEX01000191.1 GCF_000246945.1 Myroides injenensis M09-0166 | reverse complement strand
ACATTAATATTCAATACAATTACATCTCACTTTTCGTGTTATTTCAATAATTAAGGATACATTTACTAATAAAAAAATATTAATTACTAAATTTTAGAAATAATACTATGTTTTTAATATAAATAAAAAACATACAGTATAATTTTAGCAAATTAAAATGTGTGATTTTCTACATTTTCTTCATTTTTATCAATTAATTACCCTAAGTGTTTATTTGTAAAAAAAATCTAATAATATATTAGGTTTAACAACATAATGACAACAAATAAATCAGCAAAAATTAACGACTTATAAAAAAATCATTTTTTATTAACAGCCTTTATACTAAAAAGATACCTCCAAATATGATATTAATCATAT
>NZ_BAEX01000192.1 GCF_000246945.1 Myroides injenensis M09-0166 | reverse complement strand
TATCTCCATTAGGAAGTATTTCAGGACTATACACAGAGCCTTCTCTTTTAGCCTTTAAAATAGCAGTGTTCTCGGCATCAAGTTCTTCCCATCTATATTTTATTCTAATATCTTGTAATGCATCACCTACAAGCTTTTGTACATGAAAACGATCGATGACTTGTACTGCCTTAGAGAAGCATTTCTTAGCGATTTGTTTCATAGCTCCCGCCATATCTAAAGTAATCTCAGTAACTTTATCTCTAAGCCTCTTAGGTAGTTTAGATAGATGCTTTATTACAGTATCAGATTTTGTTCCTTTAACTATTGCTACAATGGTCTTGTTTTTACCTTTGCCTGCTTTAGAAGTCAGTAT
>NZ_BAEX01000193.1 GCF_000246945.1 Myroides injenensis M09-0166 | reverse complement strand
GTAGCTACTGTTCCATTAGCAGCTTGTCCAGAGCTTAATTTACCAGAGGTTACAGAGTTATCTGCTAAGCTCAATGATACATCCCCTAAAGTTGCATTAGCTCCATTTGATACTTCTATAATATTATCTCCTGTAATACTTCCTTTGCCATCTAGATTTGCTGTTGAGACTTTGCTATAAGTTACTTTACCTGCTCCATCTGCTGTAGCTACTGTTCCTTTATCTGCTCCTGTAGAGTTTAATTTCTCTGCTTTTATAGATGCATTATTTATACTGAAAGCCACATCTCCCAAAGTTGTATTAGCGCCATTAGATACTTCTATAATATCATCTCCAGTAATACTTCCTTTA
>NZ_BAEX01000194.1 GCF_000246945.1 Myroides injenensis M09-0166 | reverse complement strand
GGCAGAGATTGCAAATAATGCTACGTTTATCACAGAGTTGGTAAACAACGATAGCTTTATTACAGAGTTGACCAATAAGGAAGAGTTTATCACAAATATCATCAACAAGTTAAATAAGACCTTTGGAAATGTAGTTTACAATAAAACAGAGAACAAGTTTTATTACTTAGATGATCAAGGTAAGCCACAAGAGATTGATTGGTCAGCCTTGAATACAATAAACGTAAGCTTTGTACTAGAAGAAATAGAGGGCAAAGATTATTTAGTAGTAAATGATTCAGATAAGGGTCGTGTAAAACTAGAGGTAGCAGAGATTGCAAATAATGATACTACGTGT
>NZ_BAEX01000195.1 GCF_000246945.1 Myroides injenensis M09-0166 | reverse complement strand
TCTTATTTTGCTTATGTGCTTACAAATCTGTTACGATTCGTACTTTCTATATTTTTTAATATATATTTTTTCTTTCTAACTTTTGTTAGTTAAGTTGTTTCAATATGTCAATGAACCTTTTGGATTGATATCCTTGTGGAGAATATCGGAGTCGAACCGATGACCTCCTGCGTGCAAGGCAGGCGCTCTAGCCAGCTGAGCTAATCCCCCATAGTATAGATAATCTTGTTATCTCTATCCTTGATGGGTTGGGGATAACACAACCTCTAGTATTTCCTTGTAAGTATA
>NZ_BAEX01000196.1 GCF_000246945.1 Myroides injenensis M09-0166 | reverse complement strand
GGATCAACGTTAAAAGTTGGGGAGGAAATAGTAAAATAATATCTTTGTCTTATTATGGATAGCACCGAAATACTAAAACTAATCTTACCTGCTTACTTAGTAGAACACTTCAATATTACTAAAATAGAAGAATTAGAGACCAAAGTACATATCTACTTTGAAGAAAAGAATGATTATGGAAATCAGTGTCCTGAAAGACAACTTATTTCTAAAGGTTTCCATAGTATGATTACCATTGAAGACTTTCCATTACGAGGTAAATCAGTAAAACTACATGTGCAACG
>NZ_BAEX01000197.1 GCF_000246945.1 Myroides injenensis M09-0166 | reverse complement strand
ATATAATGGTTTTCTATGTAGGTTCTTTTTATGAGACTTGTATAAGTAATATTTATATAGAATTCAAAGATGAAATGATTAGTGAGTTTTGGAAATAAATTTAAAGTGTAATTTAATTGAAGAAGATAGTTCTTTAATTAATTATAGTTTGTTTTTCTGTTTTTTCTTATATCCGCTTTCAGCTGTTTTTATTAATAATAAGGTAGGTACGATTATAGTAGTTTTAAATAGTTTTTTATATTGAGCATGGGTACATTTTTTATTATTAAAAT
>NZ_BAEX01000198.1 GCF_000246945.1 Myroides injenensis M09-0166 | reverse complement strand
GTTATTGATAGTTTTAAAAATAGTAATCGCTTATCAGATGCTACTGTTTTAATTTTGGTATAGTTTGTTTTGTAAATCTCTTGTCTTAATATAAGCTTCCCTATATCTATTATTAAATACTTTCGAAATACGCTACTCAGAAATCATTCATTAGTTTTATTATAGAAGTACAAACGGTTTTGCGAAATCCTCTATTGCTATAATAAAGTACTCTAGAATGACAATGGTGATGAAAATATTGATTTCTTTTAATATAGAATAACTAAGCTT
>NZ_BAEX01000199.1 GCF_000246945.1 Myroides injenensis M09-0166 | reverse complement strand
ATTTATAAATCTAATTTTAATTGATCTGGAAGTAACTTAAAAGACATACGGTGATATTTACAAGGTCCATGTTCTTTAATGGCTTCACGGTGTTCTTTTGTCGGATATCCCTTATTTTTTTTCCAGTTATACATAGGGAACTCTTCATGTATTTTATCCATATAATCATCCCTATATGTTTTTGCTAGAATAGATGCGGCAGCTAAACTTAAATATTTAGAATCACCTTTTACAATACATTGATAGGGTAAATTAGGGATAGGA
>NZ_BAEX01000200.1 GCF_000246945.1 Myroides injenensis M09-0166 | reverse complement strand
TTACTTACTTTATTAAAGCAAATGATTTAAAGAGTTTCGAATATTTATATTATCAAAAGATTTCTTCAGGGCTCTGCGTTGGGGTGGTTCATTTTTTCTTAATTATTTTTATGTTAGATAAGTTAGTTTGTATTTAGTGAAAAAATACTCGTATAGCGAATTATCTATTTTTTTGGTTCGCAAATATGTTTATTTTAGTTGACTTTATAACCAACTATGAAACAAATAAACTATAACATACTACGTGT
>NZ_BAEX01000201.1 GCF_000246945.1 Myroides injenensis M09-0166 | reverse complement strand
AATAACTAAGCTTTCGTCTTGCCCGCAGGGCACGAGATGAAAGCCCGTTGAACGGAACCGTAGGAAGCTAATAAAGTATTATGGAGTTATCGAAGTATGACTTTAAGATATACGAGCAGTAATTTTAGGATTACTGCTTTTTTTGTGGTTGAAATTGTGCTGTTTCAATCGTTTTTCGGTGTTTTTTGGAACAATTAAACACAAGTTCCCTTACCCGTAAAAGTTAATTCACAGGCGCAAG
>NZ_BAEX01000202.1 GCF_000246945.1 Myroides injenensis M09-0166 | reverse complement strand
TTTGTCAGCTCGAAAACCAAAAAGTACACAGTCCAATTGATACCGTTTTTGCGCTATGCAGCCGAAATGGGAAGTAGCCGATGTGCTGAAGAAAAGTCGTATTTGTCCAACCAAAACTTTACCATTCATCAAGAAAAAACACTCAGAGCACTGACTTTATGCCGAACTGCTGCTTTGGGCGGACATGTAGATGCTTGTGATGGGTGTGGAAACATCACCATCAGTTACAATACTACGTGT
>NZ_BAEX01000203.1 GCF_000246945.1 Myroides injenensis M09-0166 | reverse complement strand
ATAGTGACACACAAGATCAGGTATTACACGGAGCATTATCTCGCGAGCAGGGAGAGAATGTAGGTACTTATGTTATTAGTCAAGGAACACTATTGGCTAATGATAACTATATTTTAGATTTTACGGATGCTACTTTAGAAATTACATCAGCGAGTTTAAAAGTTGAGGCAGATGCTATGACCAAAACATATGGAGATGTAGATCCTCCTCTTCTTACTTATAAAGTATCAGGCTTACAAC
>NZ_BAEX01000204.1 GCF_000246945.1 Myroides injenensis M09-0166 | reverse complement strand
AACGAAACATTTATCACTGAGTTAACAGAGAATAAAGAGTTCATCGATAAGATTACTAATAATAATGAGTTTTGTATCTAACATCATCAACAAGCTTAAAGGCAAGTATGGAAATGTTATTTATGAAGGAGATGCTTTTTATACAGTCAATCCTGAAACAGGTGAAAAGACTCCAATAGACTGGAGCAGTTTAGATACTACCAATGAGAAGTTTGCTATAG
>NZ_BAEX01000205.1 GCF_000246945.1 Myroides injenensis M09-0166 | reverse complement strand
TTGCTCAGAGGGAGGGCAACTTTCTAAAAATATATAATAGTTAAGTTATTCAATATAGTTAAAAATATTAGTTACGTAAAGTAACAACCGATTTAAGGTGGTTATTGCAGCGGGGCTCACCTCTTCCCATTTCGAACAGAGAAGTTAAGCCCGCTAGCGCAGATGGTACTGCATAACTGTGGGAGAGTATGTCGCCGCCTTTCTTTTGAAATCC
>NZ_BAEX01000206.1 GCF_000246945.1 Myroides injenensis M09-0166 | reverse complement strand
ATACCAATCGCCTTTCCTCTAAGTTCAGGAAAGTCTAATTGTTCTACTGAAGCATAAAAAGCATCCATATCAATATGTATTATTTTGCGATTCATACTCTGCTACTTAACTACGAATCGAATTTACAAGAAAATTAAATGTTCTATAAAAAAATATTATCATTTTTAAAGTTTTATACCTGCTCTAACTTATCTTTTTTTATAAATTATACTACGTGT
>NZ_BAEX01000207.1 GCF_000246945.1 Myroides injenensis M09-0166 | reverse complement strand
AGTCCCTTTGTCTGCTCCCGTAGAGTTTAATTTTCCAGTTGTTACAGAGTTATCTGCTAAACTCAATAATACATCTCCTAAACGTTAGTATTTGTCACCATTTGATACTTCTATAATATTATCTCCTGTAATACTTCCTTTACCATCAAGATTGGCTGCTGAAACTTTACTATAAGTTACATTACCTGCTCCATCTGCTGTAGCAAC
>NZ_BAEX01000208.1 GCF_000246945.1 Myroides injenensis M09-0166 | reverse complement strand
AGCAGATGGAGCAGGTAAAGTAACTTATAGCAAAGTTTCTACAGCAAATCTAGATGGTAAAGGAAGTATTACAGGTGATAGTATTATTGAGGTATCAAATGGTACTAATGCAACTTTAGGGGATGTATCATTGAGTTTAGCAGATAACTCAGTAACAAGTGGTAAATTAAACTCTGGACAAGCTGCTAAAGGAACAGTAGCTAC
>NZ_BAEX01000209.1 GCF_000246945.1 Myroides injenensis M09-0166 | reverse complement strand
ACAGTGACATAGAAAACCAGGTATTACACGGAGCATTATCTCGCGAGAAGGGAGAGAATGTAGGCACTTATGTTATTAATCAAGGTACACTATTGGCTAATGGTAATTATACTTTAGATTTTACTGGGGCTATTTTAGAAATTACATCAGCGAGTTTAAAGGTTGATGCAGATGCATACTACGTGT
>NZ_BAEX01000210.1 GCF_000246945.1 Myroides injenensis M09-0166 | reverse complement strand
TAAAGAAATTGCTATGACTAAGCTTGCTCATTGGTTTAATGATATTGACAAGGCTTGTATCAAACATTTTAATACTGTTTTAAAGACTTTTAATATACACTATAACGAAATTATTAATTACTTTAATAAGAGAAGTACAAATGCTTCTGCTGAATCCTTTAATGCGAAAATTAAATACTT
>NZ_BAEX01000211.1 GCF_000246945.1 Myroides injenensis M09-0166 | reverse complement strand
TCGCAGAAGGAACACGAATGACTACTGAGTTTTCGGAGTTTTTTAAAAAAAATTAGCCGATACTAAGATACTTAGTTGTAAAGCCATTGGTGAATTATTTGGTGTTAAAGGAGAGAAATTTCAACGTCAATACAAACATAAAACCAGTGGTTTCAAACAATGGGATCAACAAGAACAT
>NZ_BAEX01000212.1 GCF_000246945.1 Myroides injenensis M09-0166 | reverse complement strand
AAAGGAATTGTAGGAGATAATATCAATATTATGTTAGCTGCAGCTGCATTTAACTTTAAAAGGATGATGAATAAATGTAAATCATCTTTTTGGTTCTTCTTTACAGAAGCGTTTTATACAATAACCAACTTACTATTTTGGAATCTAAAGTTTAAAATGACTTTTTAAGGTTCGAC
>NZ_BAEX01000213.1 GCF_000246945.1 Myroides injenensis M09-0166 | reverse complement strand
ATTCTAAAGTAAAATTCTAAAGTAAAATTCTAAAGTAAAATTCTAAAGTAAAATTCTAAAGTAAAATTCTAAAGTAAAACTCTAAAGTGAAATTCTAAACTGATATTTTAAAGTAAAATTCTAAACTGATATTCTAAACTGATATTCTAAACTGATATTCTAAACTGATATT
>NZ_BAEX01000214.1 GCF_000246945.1 Myroides injenensis M09-0166 | reverse complement strand
CTTAAGGCAATACAAGTCATCGATCGTTTTCATGTACAAAAGCTTGTAGGTGATGCATTACAAGATATTAGAATAAAAATATAGATGGGCAGAACTTGATGCCGAGAACACTGCTATTTTAAAGGCTAAAAGAGAAGGCTCTGTGTATAGTCCTGAAATACTTCCTAA
>NZ_BAEX01000215.1 GCF_000246945.1 Myroides injenensis M09-0166 | reverse complement strand
TTTAGATATGGCGGGATCTATGAAACAAATCGCTAAGAAATGTTTCTCTAAGGCAATACAAGTCATCGATCGTTTTCATGTACAAAAACTTGTAATTGATGCATTACAAGATATTAGAATAAAATATAGATGGGCAGAACTTGATGC
>NZ_BAEX01000216.1 GCF_000246945.1 Myroides injenensis M09-0166 | reverse complement strand
TAT
This sequence comes from Myroides injenensis M09-0166, assembly GCF_000246945.1. Classification (GTDB taxonomy): domain Bacteria; phylum Bacteroidota; class Bacteroidia; order Flavobacteriales; family Flavobacteriaceae; genus Flavobacterium; species Flavobacterium injenense. The sequence goes on along the minus strand of NZ_BAEX01000216.1, from coordinate 143 downwards.
TATATCTATTTACCTATAAGGTATATAAAGGCTTAAAATTACCTTTCTTTACCTTTCACACCATCAGGATAAACTACAAAAACCCAGTATTTGCAAGGATTTAGCCATGATTCAAAAAGTCACACGGCAGATTTGTTCGGGTA
>NZ_BAEX01000217.1 GCF_000246945.1 Myroides injenensis M09-0166 | reverse complement strand
CAAATATTCCTTTTTTCTTACAGTACATAATTATGTTTATTTTTGGTTTTGTACTAGTAAATAGTCTATGCTGTTTATCCTGGAAATGCTGCAGAAATTTACAGTACGTTAGGATGGTCTTCT
>NZ_BAEX01000218.1 GCF_000246945.1 Myroides injenensis M09-0166 | reverse complement strand
TTTGGAAATGTAGTTTACAATAAAACAGAGAACAAGTTTTATTACTTAGATGATCAAGGTAAGCCACAAGAGATTGATTGGTCAGCCTTGAATACAATAAACGTAAGCTTATACTACGTGT
>NZ_BAEX01000219.1 GCF_000246945.1 Myroides injenensis M09-0166 | reverse complement strand
TTATCTGCTGTTTCTTTTTGTCAGTTTTCTTAATTTTTGTAGTTTTTAGTCGCGGACTTTTAGTCGCATTTTTTGTCCTTTTTCTAATCATTTTAGTCATTTTTAATTGCTCCATTCGCTTC
>NZ_BAEX01000220.1 GCF_000246945.1 Myroides injenensis M09-0166 | reverse complement strand
GCATAACATCTCCCAATTATATACTCTCCTATAAAAAGTCTAAACAAAATAGGTGATAAATTACAAGAAACTAAGAAAGCTACTTTTCTTCTTCTTATCAGAGTTTACCGTATAAAAAA
>NZ_BAEX01000221.1 GCF_000246945.1 Myroides injenensis M09-0166 | reverse complement strand
TGTTATTTTAAGTCGGGAAGAAATTTGGAAGCTGCTTCAACATGCGGATTTACTTAAACATCGCCTTTTAATTGGATTGATTTACAGTTGTGGACTTCGTTGTATGGAAGTT
>NZ_BAEX01000222.1 GCF_000246945.1 Myroides injenensis M09-0166 | reverse complement strand
GATGATGATATTTAAAAACTTTCATCAAGTTTGTAGAGCGGAAGACGAGGCTCGAACTCGCGACAACCAGCTTGGAAGGCTGGAGCTCTACCAACTGAGCTACTTCCGCA
>NZ_BAEX01000223.1 GCF_000246945.1 Myroides injenensis M09-0166 | reverse complement strand
AATGAGAGTAAACAAAGCAATAAAACATTGTTGTGTGATTACACGATAAAAATACAATAATTTGAAAGCAATTCACAACACAGACTTGAAAAGTGTAGAGAGTACTTAA
>NZ_BAEX01000224.1 GCF_000246945.1 Myroides injenensis M09-0166 | reverse complement strand
TTTGGAAATGTAGTTTACAATACAACAGAGAACAAGTTTTATTACTTAGATGATCAAGGTAAGCCACAAGAGATTGATTGGTCAGCCTTGAATACAATAAACGTAAGC
>NZ_BAEX01000225.1 GCF_000246945.1 Myroides injenensis M09-0166 | reverse complement strand
TTTAGTGACCCGACTGGGGCTCGAACCCAGGACCCCAACATTAAAAGTGTTGTGCTCTACCAACTGAGCTATCGAGTCATATTCTCTGTAATTGACTTTTTA
>NZ_BAEX01000226.1 GCF_000246945.1 Myroides injenensis M09-0166 | reverse complement strand
TTGTTTTTTTAAATGAAAAAACAAGTCTAGCATAAAAAAAGTAGATAATATTGCAAAAAAAAATCGTCGATAAAAAACGATTCTACCTAATTATCAACAT